>NZ_JBFWIR010000048.1:0-26015 GCF_050255895.1 Parachlamydia sp. | reverse complement strand
GAATCTTCTCAATCTAAACGAGAATTCATCCATTTTAGATGTCGCTTGTGGACAAGGAATTTTGGCCCGCCATCTACCTGAAAAAATCAGTTATGTCGGAATTGATATCGCGCCTTCTTTTGTCAAGGCTGCGAAACAGTTGGATCATAATCCGCGGCATGAATATTTGGTGGGGGATGCCATTAAACCCTATCAAGTAGACCAAAAAAAATTTTCACATGCCACGCTTATTTTAGCTGTGCAAAATATTGAAAGACCCGACTTGGTATTTAAGAATGTATCCGCTGCTTTAGCAGAGGATGGGCTTTTTATCATTGTGATGAACCATCCATGCTTTCGGATTCCGCGGCAGTCGTCTTGGGGTGTCGATGAAAACAAAAAGCTGCAGTACAGACGTCTAGATTCTTATGCCTCGGCTCAAAGAATCCCAATTCAAGCGCATCCTAGTGAGGGAAGTAAATCTTCTGAAACTTGGTCTTTCCATTATCCTTTATCCTCTTATACACGCTGGTTACATGAAGCAGGATTTGTCACTGAATTTTTAGAAGAGTGGTGTTCCGATAAAGTCAGTGAAGGAAAAATGGCAAAGATGGAGAATCGAAGTCGTGATGAATTTCCATTGTTTCTCACATTAATTGCGCGAAAGAAAGGAAGGTAATTAATTAAGATATGATCGAAAGTTTTTATATTATAGTTTGATTCTAATTAAGTTCTGTAATATTCTTTGTTATTTAATTAATGAAATTAATAATAAGGAGTCTTTGTGCGTTATTTAAATACACTCATTTTGGCGAGTATCGTTGCGTTTTCTTTTCCTCTTTGCGCGGAAGAGAGTGAAGAGCTAGCTCCTGGAAAAGAGATGTTTACTGCTTATTTAGAAAGTAGACAGCTTTCCGGAGAGGAAAGAGATGAATCAATTATTCATGAAGCATCCGTAGAGGAAGCTTTGCAAGATCCTTCCCAAGAAGAAGGTGAAAATAAAAAAACTGCCAAGTCTTTTATTGTGACACCAATTCGACAAAATCTGGTGATAGTGAATGGTGTGTTGACACACATGGCAGAATACTCACACTGTGTGATTGCCACAGAAATTTCAGGAAGCCGCTTTGGCTACCAGTATTTTATGACGCATAGCGGAGTTGTTTTTCTCGTGAATACCGTATTCAGCGTGGATCACACAATTGCAGGAGATTATCTGCGACATGAGTACCGTGATTCAACTGTTTTAACCGGGCAAGATCAGATCATTATTTTCTATTAATTTAGTCATGAGGACATTTATAAGTCACATCTTGTAAATGTCCTCATTTGTTCGTTTTTTACTTTCCATTTTGATCATTTTGCGATACATCAAGAATAAACAAACTCTGTATCGATAAAATGAAACAAATAAAAGACAGTATTTTCTTAGACGGCAAAAGTTTAACGCTTTCTCAAGTAGAAGCTATTGCAAAAGGCTGTCCTGTCAAAATCTCACCCAGCACGCAGAATGCCATTGATGCAAGTGCGCAACTTGTGCATCAACTTGCCAAAAGCCCAAAACCGATTTATGGAGTTAACACGGGATTTGGCTATTTCGCTCGGGAAAAAATTGCTCCAGACGAAATAGATGCTCTGCAAGTCAATTTATTAAAAAGCCATGCCGCAGGCTTTGGTGAGCCACTCTCGTTGTCCGAAACACGTTTAGCGATGGCTCTTCGATTAAATGTTTTGATCAAAGGAAATACAGGCGTTCGCTATCAGGTTTGTGAAGCCTTACTCCAACTGATACAAGCAGAAATTTATCCGCTCATTCCCCAATATGGATCCGTAGGCGCTAGTGGGGATTTGGCTCCTTTAGCGCACTTAGCCCTTCCTCTGATTGGATTAGGAGAAGTGCATTATAAAGATAAACGCATGTCTGCCAAAGAAGCATTAAAATTAGCCAAGTTAAAGCCTCTTAAATTACATGCTAAAGAAGGATTAGGGTTGATTAATGGCACCCAAATCATGCTTGCCGTAGGTAGCCTTGCTTTAATTGAAGCCAAAAAAGTTCTGAAAAAAGCGGATCGAATTGCCGCTTTAACATTTGAAGGGTTACTTGGGGCAACAGATGCTCTCAATCCGTTGCTGCATCGAGCAAGAGGACAGAAAGGGCAAATGGAAATAGCTAAAAGAATGCGCGAAGAACTAAAAGATTCCTCGCTATGGAGCCAAAACTTTAAAAGAGTAAAGGTGCAAGATTCCTATTCTTTGCGTTGTGTCCCTCAAATTCATGGCCCCACCCAAGATGCATTGGATTACTGCACCACCATTATCGAAAGAGAGCTCAACGCAGCAACAGATAATCCGCTAGTGTTTTCAGAAGAAGGAGTGATCCTGAGCGGGGGAAATTTTCATGGACAGGCCCTTGCTTTAGCGTTTGATTTCGCTGCAATAGCCATGTCTGAAATATCCAATGTTTCTGAAAGAAGATTGGAAACGTTATTAAATCCTCATATGAGTGGGTTGCCAGCATTTTTGACCCCTTACGAAGGCACTCATTCTGGCTACATGGCTTCTCAGTATTTAAGTGCTTCGCTTGTCAATCAAAATAAATTACTCGCTAACCCTGCGTGCACAGATTCGATCCCTGGCAATGTGGGGGTGGAGGATCATGTATCTATGGGCATGACATCGGCACGTAAACTGCGCGATTTGGTGCGTAATGTTTCAACTGTCCTCGCAATAGAAATGGTGGTAGCAGCCCAGGCTGTCGATTTACGTAAACGCAGTCAAGACTTAGGAAAAGGTACCCATCAAGTTTACATAGCCTTGAGAAAAAAAGTTCCTGTCTTAATCGAAGATCGGATTGTGTCGGATGATATACAAAAAGCGCTAGAGGTTTTTCAACAGTTATAACGAGAGAAACGATGGATTTTGCATCATTTATTCAAAAATATGCGCAGCATCCTGTTTACCGAGCACCTCGTGGTGATCAGCTACATGCTCTTTCTTGGCAAACGGAGGCTCCTTTAAGAATGTTGCTTAATAATTTAGATGCTGAAGTTGCTGAGGACCCGGAGCATTTGATCGTTTATGGGGGAACTGGTCAGGCGGCTAGAAATGTAGCAGCTCTGCAACAAATTATTCAGTCCTTGTTACAATTGAAAGAGTCGGAAAGTTTATTGATCCAATCAGGCAAAGCTGTCGGAATCATTCCCACCCATGCCGAAGCCCCCAGAGTTTTGATTGCTAATAGTAATTTAGTGCCTCACTGGGCCACATGGGAAAAATTTAGAGAGCTTCAAAAGCTTGGATTGACCATGTATGGACAAATGACAGCAGGCAGTTGGATTTATATTGGAACGCAAGGGATTCTGCAAGGAACTTACGAAACATTTGCAGCCGCAGCACGTAAGTATTTTAATAATTCCCTTACAGGTACCTTAACTATTTCAGGGGGATTGGGAGGAATGGGAGGGGCGCAGCCTTTGGCAGTCACCTTAAATGGGGGTGTTTTTTTGGGAATCGACATCGATCCAACCCGCATTGAAAAGCGTTTAAAGACACGCTATATAGATAAAATAGCGCAAAATGAGAAAGAAGCCTTTCAATGGATTTTAGACGCCAAGCAACAGAAAAAGCCTTTATCAGTGGGATTAGTTGGCGATATTGGAACTATTCTTCAAAAATGTTTGGACGCCCAAATCATTCCCGATATCGTGACAGACCAAACATCAGCCCATGATCCGCTCAATGGGTATATTCCAAGTGGTTATACAATGCAAACTGCCGCAGAATTAAGACAAGCAGATCCATATGTCTACAAGCAGAGGGCTTTAAAAAGTATGGCTTATCACGTGCATGCGATGCTGGAAATGCAAGCTCAAGGATCGATTGCTTTTGAATACGGGAATAATTTGCGTGAATTCGCCTGCCAAGGGGGTGAAAAAGAGGCTTTTAAAATACCGGGATTTGTTCCTGAGTTTATTCGCCCTCTTTTTTGTGAAGGAAAAGGCCCTTTTCGCTGGGTGGCCTTATCTGGTGATCCTGAAGATATTTATCTCACAGACCAAGCTCTGATGGAAGCTTTTCCAGATCATACCCAGTTGCATGTTTGGTTAAAAGCAGCTAAAGAAAAAGTGACATTTCAGGGGCTTCCTGCTCGCATTTGCTGGTTAGGCTACGGGGAGCGGGAAAAGACGGGTTTGGTTTTTAATGAGCTTGTTCGAAAGAAAAAGCTCAAAGCACCTCTGGTAATAGGGAGAGATCACCTAGATGCAGGTTCTGTCGCTTCTCCTTTTCGGGAAACAGAAAAAATGCGTGATGGTTCTGATTGTATTTCTGATTGGCCTTTATTAAATCTCATGGGAAATTGTGCCGGTGGGGCAACCTGGGTGTCTTTTCATCATGGTGGTGGCGTGGGAATTGGGTATTCGCAACATGCAGGGATGGTCGTTTTAGTGGATGGAACCGAGCGGTCCGAACGATGTTTAAAAAGAGTATTAACCATTGACCCCGCATTAGGGGTTATCCGTCACGCAGACGCTGGGTACCCTGAAGCCATTGCGTGTGGAGAAAAACATCATCTTTTAATCGGGAAAGAAAATGGTTGAAGAAGTCATTTTAGGTCCCTTTAAACAGCTATTGACAATGGAAGGGATGAGGTCGTGCGGTCCTTTATCAGATCATGAACTTCCCATCATTCAAAATGCAGGTATTCATATTCATCAAGGATACATCCAGCATGTTGGTCCTTTTGATGCCCTTAGAAAAAAAACGATTCCCATTCAAGAGATTGAATATTCAGCTGTGGGACTTCCGGGATTGATTGATGCGCATACCCATTTATGCTGGGCTGGTTCTAGAGCAAATGAATATGCACTCCGTTTAAGTGGAGCGTCCTATCAAAGTATTGCTGAAAAAGGAGGTGGAATATTAAATACCGTTCGAATGACACGACAAGCTTCTTTGGAGGAATTAGTCTCTTTGATGGAAAAAAGATGTGGGAGTTTGCTAAATCAAGGTGTGACCACGTGTGAAGTTAAAAGTGGTTATGGGCTTACTCTTGAAGATGAATTAAAAATTTTGCACGCCATTCAAGTGACACGGGAGAAGCAAAAAATCGATCTGATTCCAACGTGTCTAGCGGCCCATACAAAACCTCCAGAATTTGATACGAATTCCCTCTATTTGGAATACATCGCCACCCATTTGCTGCCCATTATTCGAGCGAAAAAGTTGGCAAATCGCATCGATATCTTTGTGGATAAAGAAGCGTTTTCTTTAAAAGAAGCTCGAAACTATTTGCAAAAGGCTAAAGAAATTGGATTCCAGCTTACTGCACACGCCGATCAATTTTCAAGAGGTGGGAGTTCTTTGGCAGCAGAGCTGGGGGCTGTAAGTGCAGATCATTTGGAAGCGTCCACTGCTGAAGATTGGGAGCAATTGAAAAATGCCAAAGTTATTCCTGTGGTCTTGCCGGGGGCCTCACTTGGTTTAGGGATTCCCTATGCACCTGCGCGACGCATGCTTGATCAAGGCTTGCCTGTTGCAATAGCTTCTGATTGGAATCCTGGATCCGCACCCATGGGTTACCTTCTTTTGCAAGCAGCCATCATGGGAGCTACAGAGAAATTAACGATGGCCGAAACATTTGCTGCGATCACCTTTCGAGCTGCCAAAGCTTTACGATTAGAAGATCGAGGGATATTAAAACCAGGCTTTAGGGCTGATTGCGTGATTTATCCTTGTGATGATTATCGAGAAATTTTGTATGCCCAAGGGGCTCTTCTGCCGAAGATGACTCTAACAGCTAAACAGTGGAAAATGGATGCATAAATATTATCACCCCCCTGAAAAAGATCTATGGAAGGGACGTGAGGATGGAGAGCGTTTTCACCAGGTTATTCAGTGTTTGGATTTGTCTAAAGAAAAGCTAGAATTTCAGGACAAGCCCTGCTACGGTTTTTTAGGATTTGTCTCCGATGAAGGGGTAAGGCGTAATGAAGGACGTATGGGTGCGTCTGAAGGTCCATTTGCTATTCGAAAATCCTTGGCGAATCTAGCTTTACATCAACTTGTAGAGGCGAAGTTTTTTGATGTAGGCAATATTGTGTGCGAAGACCAAAATTTGGAGGAAGCTCAAAAGCAATTGGGTGAAGCCGTAGCCTCCCTTCTGAACCAAAACGTTTTTCCTATTGTCCTGGGCGGTGGTCATGAAAGTGCTTGGGGAATCCACCAAGGAGTGATGGAATTGCACTCAGAATGTGCGATTGTCAATTTTGATGCGCACTTAGATTTGAGACCTTTGCTAGAAGATCAGTGGGGTACCTCAGGAACCTCATTCTCCCAAATAGCGGAGGGTTATAAAAATCGGGGAAAATCCTTTCATTATACGTGCTTAGGTGTACAAAAAGCGGGGAATACTAGTCAGCTCTTTGAGACTGCAGAAAAACATCAGGTGAAAATCGTGTATGCAGAAAACTTTTGCTTGGGGGCTTTGGGTAGAATTCAAGAGGTCATCAGTTATCATAAACCTATTCATTTGACAATTTGTTTGGATGTTTTTGCTGCCGCCTTTGCCCCAGGAGTTAGTGCCCCCCAGGCCTTTGGGATTTTGCCTAAGGATATTTTGACGAGTCTTTCTCTATTGGCGCACTCAAAAAAGGTGGTTGTTTTAGATATAGCAGAGCTCTCTCCTCAACATGATCGAGATGGAATCACGGCTAAATTGGCCTCTAATTTAATTGCTCACTTTCTTTACGAACATATTCACATAGTTAAATAGATAGAGATATTGCTAGTAAATAAGGCTTGACAGAAAATGTGATGTTTTGTAAACTAATTTTTCTAAACCTTATGAGGTCATAATGTCTAGCCCTATCAGAGATAGTATAAAAAGCTGCAGCGGTGGTGAAGACCCTCCTTATATTTATAATCCATTTGCTCCTCCGATTCGAGCTAAATCTATTCCTAAAGACACCATTGAAACTACTCAGCAAAAGCTTAATAAGCAGGTTAAAGATCAATTTAAAAATGATAAATCCCCCTTGGTCTTTTTTATTTCGACTTTAGGCAGATTTTTTTTTATTGTGGTGGTTTTTCCCCCTTACTTCATGTTGTTTGCCCTTCCCAAATTGATAGCTAACGAAATCATGCCAAAGCTCCTGGAATTGTTATCTGAGAATTTCAACAAAGGGCTTGAGCTTCTACTTCAATTAGCGACTTTAATGAAAGTCAAGTTTACTTTTCCCATTCGATATATTTCACGCCGATGTAAAAAGGCATTAGAGCATGTGCGCAATCGTATTAAAGATATGAAAAAATCGGTAGAGAGGGCTACAAAGCAAGGGTTACAACCTTTTTTACGTATGATTGAAAAAAGTTTGTCCCTTGTCAAAAGAGGTAACCAAACTTTTTTAGATTTCTTTTCCTCCTCCAAGCAACAGACACTTAAAAATAAATTTGAAAGTATTAAGGTGGCCTTTTTAAAATTACCCAAAGCTATTGTAAAAAAAACTTTGGCGGTTGTTTATCCGCAAGCGGTTCCTTCTTTTTTCAAGTCCATGAAGACTTGGATTTCTACAAAAGGAAAAGACGTTTTCACAATAGTGAAGCAGGAAAATCTTAATACAAAAGAAAAAGCGGAAAAAATTGTCCAAAAATGGAAAGAGGCTATGCGTCCACGCGTCGAAACGTTTGCGAAAATGATGCAAGCAATCAAAATTCAGGCTGGTAATCTTTATCAGCAATTGAAGAGTCAAGTGGTTGAGTGGACAAAGCCTAGGCTCACTTTCGCTTGGACTAAAGCTAAAGAATTTGGCCAAATGATCAAAACTGGGGCGACCGAAAGTTTCACCCGGTTTGTGGACATGAGCAAACTAGGCTTACAATGGACGAAAATTCAAATCTCTCCAGGCTATCAAATGCTGGCACAAACGACTCAGAATTTTCTTAAGCTTTTACCCCAGACAATCACATCTTGGCTTTCTGTTGGAAAAGATATGGGTTTTCAATTAATAGCTGGAATTCAAAAAGCGGCTCAATTTCTTGTTATCAAAAGTTTGTCCTTAAAGAAAATGGTAATTACAGCGATTCAAACTTTATATCGTTTTCTAAAGTCTTTAAAGGAAAAGGGCAAACAAGCTTTTCAACAATCTAAAAAATATTTGACGGTTGTGGTAAAACGAGCTGCACGAATTGTTATGAAAATTGTTGAAAAAGGAACCATTTGGTTGATTCGACTTGTATTATGGGTACGTATTGTGATTGCTTGGATTAGTGTACTAAGTCTTTACGGCATGCAGCTTCTTCCACAGCTAGCAGCCCAAATTTTCAGAAAATTTCGAAGTCTACCCAGCTAATTTCCTCACATCTTAATTGAATCTTAATATTGAAAAATTAGATTATCTCTAATCTTTTTTAAAAATTAAAAAAATTCATGGAGCTAAATTATGGGTGGTGTGAACAGTATTTACAATAGTTACAAAAGCGGAGACTACTTCAAATATCCAGAAAGAAAACAGCTTCTTAAAGGATTAATGAGTGATCCTAATAGAGAGGTCAGCTTTGAGTCAAATTTTGATCAATTAGATCCTCGTATTAAGTCTTTTCGGAAAAAAATTGCCGTAGCTTGCAGCAAGGTTAAACACAAACTTAAATTAAAGATAAATAGAGGGTATAGAAAAAAATTTCTAACAACTATTTCTAAAATTGACAAAGCTTACAGTCAAGCCAAACCCTCTCTTGCTGACAAGACATCAAAACCCTTAAATCCAAATGATGAACATCTTTCCAAACCTTCGCAGTCTTCTTCTGAGCATGTTCAAACGCCTCCAAAACCTATGCCAGCTCCCGCTATTCCTGTTGATCCTTTCAAAGAAAAGAGATTACAACTTCAAAATGAATTGGACCAATTAAATCGTGTTCAGATCGATCTAGATCTTAAAATTGAGCAAAAAAAGCAGGAAAAAAAGGCTATTGTCGATGAGTATAGTGTGAGTAATCAGCTGACAGGTAGTGAGATTGAACAAAAAGAATCTGAATTAAAAAAATGGCAGGTTGAGCTTGCTCGAGTAGAAACAATCCTTAAAATCGCTAATGAGATCAAAGCGAATCCAAAATCTTTTTATGTTTTGTGGGATTCGGATGAAGAAAAAGCCATTTTAAAATTAGATCCTAAATTTGATTTAAAAAAATTGGATCATGAAATCAAAATAAGAACTGAGTATTTGAGCGACATTCTTAAAACAATTGAAGAATTAACATTCGTAATTAAAAGCATTAAAGCTCTTATCGAAGAGCAAGAAAGTAAACAGAAAGAATTCGAACAGTTGGACCATCAATTAATTTCACTAGAAAATGAAGCTTCAAAAAATCAAAAAGCGATGGTTTTGTTGAAAAGTCAAATGACCGAAATTGAAAATGGAGGGGTTTTTTCTTTAGAAAATTCTTCTGAATTTGTGGAAGAAAGAGTCGACCTTTTTGTAGAAGAAGAAACTGTTGTTTACCAAGAAGAAAATATTTTATTTGAAAATGAAGCAGTCATTGGAAAAATTCAAGATTCCTATGCATACAGATCCGGCGAAGAAAATCTGAAAGTTGCCATAGGTGTCATAAAAAATTTTGTTGATGGACTAAATGGCTCAGAAAAACAAAAGGCGACCTCTCTCAGGAGACAGCTTGGCTTTTTTTCTAAAACTGTGAAGACGGATAAATTAGAGATGTCCGGAATGACCGATGTTGAGCTTGTGAGGCAAAAATATGCGACTCTCATTCTGCTTTTGTCAAAAGCATTAGAAAATCCTGCAAATAGTTCCAAAGTAAGAGATGTAACGAATCAATTTTTAGATCGATTGATTTTAGAAGATGCTTCCAAAGATGGACATCAACAGTTAATCAATTTTCTTTTTGAGCATGATTCCCATACAGGGGAATTGTGCATGGATGAAATGACCCGCCTCCTACTTCTTTCTAATGTACTGGGTGCCGTGGTCATAATGACTCAATATTTCTGGGATAAGGACAATCTCCGAAAGGATATGAAAATTGTTAAACGAGCCGAAGAAACGAGTGGACTTTTTAAGAGAGGCGCGATCATTGCGGCAAATAAGCTTTTAGAATATTTAAAAGGAAATATCGTGAGTTCTGTTTTATGCCTTCCCGCTTTGCAAGGAAATGAGGATTGTGAAAAGCATGTTCTCTCAATGGTAGAAGCTTTACAACCCTCCATCATCCAGATTTTGATACATGATAGCAAAAACTCTCTCTTAAAAAGAAAAGTGGCATTTGCAACCGAAAAATTTGGAAACAATGATTTAAAAAAATTGATGGATTTCATAGACTTCGAAAAACTTCCCACAACAACTGAAACTACTATGCGTTTTGTGGAGATGTTTGAATCATTTATCGAGAACATGGATAAAATTCAAGAATGATCAAAAAAGGTCGAAGCTATGTCGAAGATCTCTTTAGGGGCGTTTTTAAATGAAGATATTTCTAAAATGTTTCTCACTAAAGAGTTTCTCGCCCGGCCTAAGATGAATGAGACCATGAAGAGTTATCTCGGGGGGAAGTCCGTTAAAATCGAAAACCCCGAAAACTTTCTAGCCTTGGATCAACGTTTTATTTTAAAACGAAAGGTTTCAAAAGTTTATAAATGGGTGATTCTCAACTTTAAATTGAAATTCAGTCGCGATTTTAAAGTACGTTTTACACATGCAGCTGTGCAGATAGATCAAGCATTCAAAAGTTCTGTGATGTCTCTTGTCGAAGAACAATATCAAAAAAAACATTCCCAACCACCTCAGCAACCTTCCGAAACTACTTCTAACCTCTCCCTTGAGGATCAGGAATCTTTTAATTTTATTAAAAAAATTCTCGCCCTCTATCGAGCAAAAATCAAAGAAAAAGATCTCAAAATTGATGAAGAACGAGCTTCTCTACAAAAATTAAAAGCGGAGATTGGTATTTTGACCGATTTTCAAAGAAGTGAATTGGAGAGTGCACTAAAGATTAAAGGAATGATTTTAGAGCATGCTAGAGCTTATCAAAAAACACCCAAAAAAGAGCGTTTTGGGGGATTGTATCTCCAATCTGTTTATGATTTAGGCCCCATGAAAAAATTGTTAAACCAACATTACACGTTTGATTTTGAAAATGTGGATGAAGAGATTCTGCGCTATTCATTAGAAATAAATAAGCATCGTAAAAAAATGGATCAAGTTAGAGCTGTTGAAATCCTAGAAAAAAGAATTGAAGACCTCTTAAAAGAGAAAAAAATCTATCTTGAGCTTAAGCAAGAGCAATTGGCAGCAAAAGAAGAAATAGAAAAAAAATATGGCTTAGCTTCTTCTAGGGAGCAAAAAAAGGTTTTGAATGCTCTCAAAAAGGAAGCGGAAAGATTTATTCCTGAAATTAATCTTTACAATGTTTTGACAAAAATCTACCAGTCGATTGATTTGGAAGAGCTCTCTCCTGATGCTAAAGCTTCACAACGAAGTGCACAATTTGAAAATTTGAAGAAAAGTGTGCAAACTTCAGTCCTTACCATGGGAGGCATTGCCAAACCCGAAGAATCCCAACAAAAAATGGCTTTAGTTATTTATACGCTTTCAAATGCTCTGTGCGAATCCCATAATAACGAAAAATTAAACCATCTTCTTGTTGGCATTTTTGAAACAATTTTGGATCTCTCGAATGTCTCAGGAGACGAAAAAGAAACGGTTCTAAAGTTTATTCGCTCCGTTTTTTCGATTGATCCAATGACTCAACAACCTTTTATGGATGAAGGCTATCGTTTGCGGTGTCTTTTATTCTTATTTGCATCTGGCATCACACTCTCTCATTATTTTTTCGATATCAAATCGGCAGAGCCCGTGCTTCAGAATATCAAAATGTTGGAAGGGGGAAGCAAGTGGCAACAGCTGTTGTTAGGAGGAGGAAAACTTCTTTTTAATGGAAAAATTAATCAATTGACTCAAACCATTTTAAATGTGCCTTTTTTAAAGACAGATGTTTTACTACAACAGCAAGCAAAACAGTTTATTAAAACATTTATTCCGATTGGAGAAGCTCTTTTATTTAGTGCTCTTGATGAATCAAAATTAAAAAGGAAAATGCATGTTGCATTACAAGATTTTGCGACTATTCGATATAAAAGATTTATGGATAAAGTTTCTTTTGAACAATTATTTTCAACAGACGAGATGACAAATGCTTGTATCGATCTTTTCAGCTGCTTTAAAAATATAAGCATGGTATGATTTCTCGTTCAATTATGATTTTTTTAATTACAGGATTCCAATGAACCTCTCTCTCTCTCCATATGAAGTTGAAAAATGTTTAAGAGCTCAAAAATATCATCAATATAGAGGTCTAAAAGAGGCCGTAAAAGCTGCTTACAAGGGACATGGCATTGAAAAGATTTTGCTCGAAGAATCCCAAGATGGAACGATTAAAAAAATCCAGAATCATTTCCGCCGTTTTGTTGAAAAGTGTAAAATATATTTTCAGCCGGGTTATAGAGAAAAGCTAGAAAACGCTTTTGCAATCGTGATCGGTGTATATAAACAACAGTTGGAACAGAAAGCTGCAGCAGCCAAGCAATCTCAAAGTCAGGCCGATGTGAAATCCCCAGAGCTTGATCCTGAAGAACTAAATGCTCAAGTAAAAGAGGAAATGGTCGCTATTAACGCCAAGTTAAACGTTCATACAGATCGATTGACTAGAAAGATGAAGCTCATTGAGAAAAAAATTGCTGTGTTGGAAATAAAGCAAGAGAAACTCCACGGGGTTGTCCTGAGCGAAGAAAAATTAAAAAATAAAAAAGAATCCCTTGAAAAGATTATCGCTGAAATGGAGGCGTACATTCAAGCTCCCAAAATTGCGAATGTGGGTTGGATTTATACGAGTTATGAGAAACAATACGATAAGACTCGGATGAAAGAAGCTTTTAATCGATTAGATTTGGATTATGATGCTTTTAATTATGACGATATCGATGAAGCAAAAGAAAATTTAGAGTCTAAGTTGGAAAAAGTCAAAAAAAAACTGGATGTCAATGAATCGCTTAGAACAAAAATAAATGATCTAAGGGGGGAAATTTCCTTGTTAAAGGAAGATTGTGGATTTCATCATACCAAGATTGAAAAACTCAAGGGCAAACTTTTAAGTGTTGTGCCTTATGTTGGAAAATCGGTAGAATCTGAACCAGAACAGGCTTAGCGATCATTTACCTCAAGATGAATAGGCGGCTCAAAGTGAATTTGGCATCCCTTCTCGGTGTAATAGACATGACGAGATTCGGATGCCTTTTGTTTTTCTGGATCTGTTTCATCAAATAAGTCGTAAATCTGTTCAAAAGAATCCCATTCAAAATGGACCGAAGGGCAAAGGTTAAGCAATACGGCTGCTTGATTAACGTTATTCTTCGAAAACGTAATGGCGACACATTCTTCTGTCTGCGACTCACTCCAAATATGCGGAAGAAAGCTTTCTTCGGGTTGTTTCCATAGTAAAGCATTGAGATAGCGAGCCGCTTCTTCATTTGGGGCTGCAATAAGAATCCGTTTTTGTTTAGCAAAATGCTGCCGAACAGTTTCACAAATCGATGTGAGTTTTTCGCGAACATTCTTTGCAGGGAGAAAATGGATGGAGGGAGAATTTTTTTCTTGCATGGCTTAAATGGGTGAAGAAGCGCTTGTTTTGTCGTTTAATAAAGGAAGAGGGGATAATTTAGGTTCTACAGTAACTCCAAAGGAGACAATGAATTTTAAAGCCTCTTCTACAGTCATGTCAATGAAAAGGATTTCAGTTTTTTTGAAAGTTAACATAAAACCGATTGTTGGATTGGGTGTTCCCGGAACAAAAACGGAAACACGATTTTCACTTCCTAATGACGTATTGAGGCTGGAGTTTTCATTTGTCAAAAAGCCGATGCTTAATGCTTTTGCATGGGGAAACGGAACAAGAACCACTTGAGAAAAATTGGTCGTTTTTGAAACAAAAAGCGTTTTTACAACTTCTTGAGAGGCTTTATAAATTTTATTGACAATAGGAATTCGGTGGATGACATAGTCGCCAAAACGCAAAATAGTATGCATAAAAAATAGGCGAGCGGCAATCCCTGCTACAAGCACGATGGACATCAAAATCAGAAAACTAAGGGTTTTGCTAACGATTGTCAAAACATGCTCTGATTTAAACAAAGAAATAGTCTCTGTTAATCCGTAGTAGTTGAGCAGACCAGACATGATTCCTTGAAGTGGCTTTGCTAAAAGATTAAAAGCGAATACAACTAAAAATGCCGTGACAACGATGGGTAAAAGAATGACTAAACCTGTAAGGAAGTATTTTTTTATCATCAAGAGTCCTTTGCAATCGCTGTGAATGGAGTTTGGATCACCCCGCAAGAAATGATGTATTTAAAGGCATCTTCTACTTTCATATCAAGATAAACAACATCTTCCTTTTTTAGCATCAGAAGAAAGCCTGAAGTGGGATTTGGTGTCGTTGGAATAAAAACAGCGACAAGTGTGCTTCCTTGATTAACCCCTAAACCAGGGAGATCTTCCTTAGTAACCAATCCGAGCGCAAACGATTCTGGATTTGGGAATGGCACCATCACAACTTGTTTAAAGGATTTGGTTTCGCTTGTGAAAATTGTTTTCATGACATCTTGACAGGTTTTGTAAATCGTTCTGACAATCGGAATGCGGTAGAGAATAAGATCCCAAAATTGAATCAGATAGTGCACAAAAAACCAGCGAGCGATAGCTCCTAATGCCAAAGTGAATGAAAAAAGAAATAAAAGCACCAGAAGCTGGCTGACATATTGTCGAGTTTGCTCGGCAGATAGAAATAAAAACCCTTCATTGAAGAGATGATAGTAATTAAAGAGAGGATAAAGCACACCTGCAAATGGGCCGGTCAAAAAGTTAAAGGCAAAGGCAACAATGAAAAGCGTTGTCGCTAATGGTAGAATAATCACAAGTCCTGTGATAAATGATTTTTTCATTGCATATCCTTATCAAGTTTTATTTAGCAGGAGAGGTCCACGCATTGTCCTTGATGCGATATCTCCAAGGTAAAAGGGCATCCTCACCTGCATAATCTATTCCGACTCTAGGTGAAGATAGAATGTCTTTTTCTGGGATTGAAACCCCTTTGTCTTCTATCCAAATGAGGGGGCCTGTCAAGGACAGCCCATTGTGTTTTGTTGTAATGCCTAAGGCTTGTGTTAAAGCCCCTGGTCCTCCGGTAGTCGCTCGTTTTAAATGGGGAGCTTTCCTTCTTTGTAGCATCACGTCTATTCCAATTTCAGGCTGAATGGCACGAATGAGTATCGCATGCGGCACCTCTTTTTTATGTGTGACAATATTAAATAACGCATGAATGCCGTAGCAGCAGTACACATAACAAGTGCCACCTTCCCAGTACATCACTTCATTTCTTTTCGTGCGACGAAGATTCCATGCATGCGAAGCTTTATCCTCGGGGCCGCGGTAAGCTTCTACCTCAACAATTTGTCCACCGGTTAATTGGCCATCTATGCGCGTCATTAAATATTTACCAAGTAGATCTTGTCCTAATTTTAAAACGTCTTCTTGTTGAAAATAATCAAGGGAGACTTGCATAGGTGAAACCTAAAGAAATAAATTTTGTACTGTTATCATTATACAGTAAAAAATGTTGAGAGTCAAATTTAGAAACCCGACTTGCTACCAAAATCTCTCTATGATAATATTTCAAGTTTTAGCAAGCGTGAAGTTGAACCACAAAAGAGGGTCCTGTTTTTATGGCTGATTCTAAGAGAGCTCCCGTTATCGTGGGAAACTGGAAAATGCATAAAACGATTCAAGAATCGGTAGATTTCATTAAACAATTAGGGTTATCACTCACGAAAGATGATCCCCGTGTTTGTTTAGCTGTGCCGTATACCGCGATTTATCCTTCAGTTGAAGCGGCTCGCCCGTTTGGTATCGTCATTGGAGCTCAAAATATGAATGACGCCGCTCCTGGTGCTTTTACAGGTGAAATTGCAGGTGTTATGTTGAAAGAAGCTGGGGCACAGTTTGTCATACTGGGGCATTCTGAAAGACGGGAGCTCTTTAATGAAACGGATCAAATTGTTAACCAAAAAGTTCACCGTGCATTTAAAGATCAGCTAGATGTGATTCTATGCGTCGGAGAAACGTTAGAAGAAAGAGAAGCAGGAAAAACGGAAGAGAAAATCCGAGGGCAAATTGAAGCAAGCTTGGATAAAGTTACGCAAGAGCAATTTCTGCATTTGATGATTGCATATGAGCCTATCTGGGCAATTGGAACCAACCAAGTGGCTACACCTGATGAAGCCGAAAAAGTGCATGTTTTTGTGCGAGAGTTGATCACTGCAAGATGGGGAGAAGAAGTTGCAGGGCGCACACAAATTCTTTATGGGGGTTCGGTCAAACCTGAAAATGCTAGTGATTTAATGTCACAGGCAAACATTGATGGTCTTTTAGTTGGGGGTGCTTCTCTATCTCCTGCCAGCTTTCGTAAAATTATCGAGTATCAAAATTTTAATTCTGGAGTTTCCTCATGATGGCCTTATATTTTATCTCCATCACTTTATTTTTATTACTATGCGTATTGTTGTGTTTTGTGATTTTAATTCAAGAAAGTAAAAGTTCTGGATTAGGAGCTTCTTTCGGTGGTGAATCATCTGATTCTTTATTTGGAACTTCTACTCCAGATGTATTAAAAAAATTGACTGGCTGGATGGCAATTGCCTTTTTAACATCGTGCGTTTTGCTTTCCTTATGGACAGCTTCTATTGGACGTCCACAGGTTCCCAATTTGAATCCTTACAGCATTGAAAAAACATCTTAATCATTCCTTGGGATGATATTTTTTTTTGATTTGTTTAAGCAAGGGATCTAATTGCTTGCGCTCGTTGCCTTTCTTGATGCGATCTATAAATAAGACACCGTTTATATGGTCGTTTTCATGAAGAATGCAACGAGCTTCTAATCCGGAAAAATCTTCTACACATGTCTTCCCATCCAGATCTGTATATTGTACGGTAATGGATAAAGGTCGCTCAACAGGCGCATATACATTAGGGATGGATAAGCATCCTTCTGTAAATCGATTTTTTTCTTCAGAATACGCTAAAATTTTTGGATTAACAAAAACATGTAAGTTGCCGGAGTCTTCTTTTCCATTTTTGTACCTGATCGGAACTTTTGTAATGAAAAGATTTAACTCGTGATGTACTTGTGGGGCGGCTAGGCCAATTCCACGATGCGCTTCTAGGGTTTCTACCATATCATTCACAAGTTGCTTCAATTGACTATCAATTTGTTCAACTCTTGCACATTTTTTTCTTAGGATTGGATCTCCATAAAAGGCCAAGGGCAATTGCATAATACTCCATCTTCGAATCAGCTTCTATTTTTAATAATCTTATCATAATCTAAAGCTCAATATCAATTCAGATCAAATTATTTGTTTGTGACTAGCTTTTTGTGACTCCTATGACTTCGACATCGACTCAAACACATTGCGATTTATGCGCCACACCCTTGGCTCATTCTGTTATTCAACATGCGGAGGGATCCTTTTGCTGTCTGGGTTGTCAGGCCGTTTTTTCTATTTTGCGAGCGCAAAATCAGTTGGCGGATTGGAAATCTCACCCTCTTTTTCATCAAGCCGTCAAATCGGGTTTGATTTCTAATCCTGAGCTGATGCATCAGATTGACCAAAAAGAGGAGTCGTCTTCTTTTGAATGGAAAAGATATTATATAGAAATCTCTAACATGTGGTGCATCTCGTGCGCAGAAGTGATTCGCTGGATATTGCTCAAAGAAAAAGGGATTCGTAAATGTCAGGTCGACTATTCGACAGATTTAGTTGTGCTAGAATTTGCACCCTGCTTGATATCCAAAGAAAAGATTCATCAAATTTTGGGAACCATCGGATATCACGTACAAGCCTTAGAGAATACCGAAAAAAAAGCCGTTAGCTTGGATTTGTATATCCGGTTTGCGATTGCAGCCTTTTTCTCTTTAAATATCATGATGTTCTCATATCCCATTTATGCTGCTTATTTTGATCAAGACGATCAAGGTTGGGGATTGCTGTTTGCTTGGTTTTCCTTTTGTGCTTCTCTACCCGTTGTATTTTATAGTGGTTGGCCTATTTTTCGTCGATTTTGGTTGGGAATGAAAGCGAAAGTCTGGGGAATGGAAGCGTTGATTGTGATAGGCGTTTTAACTTCCTTTGGAATGTCTCTTTATGAACTCATGCGCGGAAGCTTTTTTGTTTATTTTGACTCAATGACAGCCATTATTACCTTTGTTTTACTGGGTAAAATTATTGAAAATAAAGCTAAATATTCGGCGAAGGAATCTCTTTTAGGTTTAGTTCGTTCTTTACCCAAAAGGGCGCGAAAGCGCGAGGTAGACGGGTCCTGTCGATTTGTGCCGATTAAAGAAATTCGAGAGGGCGATCTCATCCAGATATTAAGCGGGGAAAAAATTGTGCTAGACGGGATCGTTCGTCAGGGTGAAGGGGTATGTGATGAGTCTTTGATTACCGGTGAGTCTGCGTTAATTCGAAAAAAAAACGGAGACGCTGTTATAGGAGGAACTTTTTTGCAGCAAGGAACGTGTGTTGTTGAAGTCACAGCAACTCTTGATCAGACCATCTTTCATCAGATTATTGAGAGTGTTCAGCAGGATGTACAACACAAGACGTTGTATAAACGATCTGTAGATCAAATTGTGAAATGGTTTATTCCTACCGTATCGGTTATTGCCACTGCTGCAGCTATTACCTGTTATTTCGTAGAAAAACCCTTGGAAGGACAATCTTCACTTAATTTGGCTGCCATTCGTTTTATTTCAATTTTACTCATCTCTTGTCCGTGTGCTATTGGGATAGCTGCGCCATTAGCGGAATCTTATTTGATGCAAGGGCTTGCGCAGTTAGGGATTCTCGTACGCAATCGAGCTGTTTTGCATTGGTTAGGAAGAGAAACTTTGTACGTTTTTGACAAAACAGGAACCATTACTGAGGGCAAATTTAAAATTGTAGATGGACTTTCAGGTTTATCAGAACACCACAGCGCTATTTTGAAAACCTTGGCCAATCATTCTTTACACCCCATTTCTTGCGCGATAGCTCAATGTATTCAGGTTCCATCTTTGGAGCTTAATCACATTGAAGAGTTATCAGGCAAAGGAATATGGGGAAAATATCAAGAATTGTCTTATTTTTTAGGATCGAAAAAATTTTTAATGGAACAAGGAGTGATACATTTTCAAGGTTTAGATTTAAATGAGCATGCCCACTCAGAAGTCTATTTTGCCGAAGGATACACATGTCTCATTAGAATTTTGCTTGGGGATTCCGTGAAGGAGCAGGCTGCGGAGGCGATTCATGCTTTAGCTCCCATGAAAACTCTTTTATTGTCTGGAGATCGGACATCCACCGTTTCAAGGGTCGCATCACTTTGTGGTTTTCATTCTTTTAAAAGCGAAATCACACCCTTGGAAAAAAAGCATACTATCACTTCTTTGCGCGACAAAGGCGAGATTGTGGTGATGGTGGGGGATGGAATTAATGACGCCCCAGCTTTAGCTAATGCTCATGTGGGAATATCTGTTGCGAATGCTGCGGACATCTCGATGCAAGCTTCGGATGTGTTATTAGTAACTGATAGTTTGCATGTTCTTCCAAAAATGCGTAAATTATCGAAAAAAGGTCGCCGTATTTTAACGCAAAATCTTTTTTGGGCTTTTTTTTATAATATCGTTGGAATCTTTCTCGCAACTTTTGGGTATTTAAATCCTATTTTTGCAGCTTTTGCAATGACAGCTAGTAGTTTAATTGTTTTATTTAATGCCCAGCGTCTAAGGAGGGAATAAGATTTACTTTCTTTTTTAAACACAGTTCATTAGTGTGAGTGCCGAAACAATATGCGCATTTAAAAACAAATCTAAAAAATACAAGTTTTTAAAGGTACTCGTTATGGAAATGCGAGAAACACAAGCCCTATGGCCTGACGAAATATTTTATCATGTTCTATACAAATTAAAAGAAGACGATAAACAGTTATGTTTAATGAGGTTAGTTTGCCAATCTTGGCGTGCCAAAATTGATTATTTTTATGGCTTGTATATTTACAAAGAAAATCCATTATTTTTGTCTGCAGAAAAAGGAAATGTGGGCGTTCTTTCTAGTTTATTGAAAACTAATACTCTTGTTAACAGGATGGATGAATGCGGGCAAACCGCAATGCATAAAGCGGCCAACAAGGGAAATATAAAATGTGTGGAAATTCTCATTACATATGGAAGCGGTCTTAATGCTCAAGATGTCAATAGAAATACTCCGATGCATTTGGCTGCCCAAGCATGTGAGGATTTGACCATAGAAACTTTACTCGCCCATGGAGCTCTATCTAACTTAAAAAATAACCAAAAATTGCTCCCTTTAGATATTTTGCTAAAAGACAAAAAAAGGGTGAATAGAAAAAATTTTCATCGTGTTTTTCAAAATTATCCTCTTTTAAAAAAAATAGTAGAAAGTCGGTTTAAAGAAACCCTCATCATTCCACTCAAATTAAAAGCGGTTCCCCTTGACTGTCCCAGTTTTTTACCGACTCAATTCCAAGACAGGCTGGAGTATCCTCCCGATTTAGGCATGCGACCAAGCGAAATTGTAGAGAATCGTATTTTAGAGAAATTGCAAAGTAAATTTCAAAACGACATAGAAAAATTCACACACGAAATTCAGCACATTCTTTTAGAGACTGTGCTGCATGATCCGAGTGAGAAGACCGAATTAACACAATTTTTGGAGATTTTGGGAAAAGAAACGTCATTTAGTCTGGCCCAAGATTTTCTTGGTTGTCTAGATTTTACCCAATTTGACCATGAGAGCTCTTCCAAATTCTATGAACTTAAAAAGATTATGGATGAGCATAAGCCGACACAAAAGTTACTTGTTACGATTCAACTTCTCACAGCTTTGCATGTTTTTTTGCATAGCTTTTCTGAAGTGACTAAAGAACATATACGTGAAACCTGCAAAAACTTTTTGACAATCGTTGGCCAAGTCCGTTTAAATAACATAAAAGTTTCAACTTATTTGAATACATGCCTCCTTCTTATCCACCAATTAAAACGAAAAATGGAAAATGGGGGGTTAGTTCCCTTAGGAAAAATGTGTTCGCCTTTATATCAGGAAACTCCATGCCCATCTAAAACTATTCAGAAAACAGTAATCTCTAAAGAACATTTAAAATTAGATCCGGTCCCACTTTTTACTGATGCCGAAAATTTCCAACCATATAAAAGAATGCTTGTGCGCATTCCGATGAGTGTCGTTCTTAATTTTCCTCCAATCAATTATGGAAAGCCGATTGAAAAATTTACAAGAAGAATTCTACAGCTCATCGAAGAAACTAGAATCCGTCCAGAGATTTTCGAGAGATATCCCTTCTTTGAGAAATTTAGAGAGTTTCTATCCTTAATAAAAATGCATTCCTTTCAGAAAAACTTGGTTGAGTTAGAAACCAAAGTGGAAGGATTTCTTTCCACTCAAAAATTTTTGGATGCAATTCAATTTATTACCATTTTAATTGCTTCTTTAAAAAGTTTTCCAAATGCAAAATCTGATAAATTAAAACAAATTTCTAGATCCTTTTTAAATGAAATTGAATTGTTAAATAAAAAAAATAAAAAAGTCGATTATCACCGAACGTGCCTCATATTAACCAGGCAGCTTACCCAAAAATTAGACAAAATGTGGAAAACTCATGATCATTGATGACTTAAGATTTGTGCATCGTTATGTACATATACATCCTCTTTTTAAAGAAGCTTTTGAATTTATTTTACAAAATCAAAAGCCTCAAGTTTCACCAGAAAAAATGTATTTAAGGGACGATTGCTTAATGGCAATCTTTGAATCAAGACCTGGCAGGACAAGGGATAACTCTCCTTTAGAGGCTCATAAAAAATATATTGATATTCAGTATACGTTATCCGGCCAAGAAGAAATTGGATGGAAATGGCAGGAAGAATGTACGCACTTCTCGCAAGCATACCAAGAAGACAAGGATATCATGTTTTTTGGCGATCGACCTTCCTTTTGGATTCCTATTCTGAAAAATAAGTTTGCCATTTTTTTCCCAGAAGATGCCCATGCTCCTTTTGTATCGAGCGATCATATTCACAAAATCATCGTAAAAGTAGCCATTGAGTCATGATGCATTTACAAGAAAAACTTAAAGACATTCAGTTTGTGATTTTAGATATCGATGGAACGCTAACAGATGGGAGTATGTACTATACCCATGATGGGGTATCAAATGTTTCCATGTTCAAGATGGGATGGGATTAACCCTTCTCATGCGAGCAGGAATCGAGATCGCGTTTTTAACAAGTGAAAATTCACCGATTGTCGAAGTGCGCGCAAAGAAATTAGGCATCAAACATGTTTTCATCAATTGTCGATCAAAAAAGCAGGTTGTAGAAGATTTAACCAACCAATTAAGCCTGCCTTTACGGAAGGTAGCTTACATGGAGGATGATGTTAATGATGAGGCACCCATGAGACTTATGGGGTTAGAAACAGCTTACAAAAACATATACAAATCTACTAAAATCCATTCAAATGAGTAGATATATTAAGATCGGTGAAACCGCTAGACTTTTAGGTGTAAGTATTCAAACTCTTCGACGCTGGGAGGAGACAGGCTACCTCGTGCCGTCAAGAAGGTCGAAAGGAAATACCAGATACTACGATAGTGATCAATTAATCGGCAAAGAAAAAATTGAAGTTGATTTAACAATTGCGAATGCAAGAGTATCAAGTCATGATCAAAAAGAAGATTTAAAGAGACAGGCAAAGGTCCTCGCCACTTATTGCACAAGCCAAGGTTGGTGCTATCAAGCCATCCAGGACTTAGGCTCAGGAATGAACTAACAAAAGAAGGGGCTCAAAGCTTTAATTCAGGTGATTTTGGAAGAAAAATCTAGATTGGTTTTGACTCATAAAGATCGCTTACTTAGATTTGGTGCTGAGCTCATTTTCGCTTTATGCGAAGCAAAGCAGATAGAAGTTGTTCTGATTAACAAGGGCGATGAAGCCTCGTTTGAAGAAGAGCTTGCACAAGATGTTTTGGAAATCATTACCATGTTTTCCGCAAGTTTGTATGGCAGCAGAAGCAAGAAGAACAAAAAATTGATTGAAGCCGCTAAAGTGTTGATTGCCCATGACAACTGAGATGATGTTCACCTACCAAACACGTCTTGTGCTGAATGACGAACAAGACGACATCTTGCAAAACTGCTTGGCTAGCGTTTTATCATTCTGCTCAGTAAAGAGTAGATATGTATAGATTTTAAGTAGCGGTTTACTACATGTCCGTTCGATGCAATGTCTCTTATAAAATCCATTGTTGATTTATTTGCACAAAACCCGGGGGAAAAGGTGTGCTGTGCGAGAAGTTATTGAATTATTGCTTGAAGCCCAAGAAAAGCCAAATACTCTTCCAGCTATTTGGTAATGATCTCTAAATCTAAAACAGAAGAATGACTGATGCAAGAAAGAAGATTAGAAGGAAAAGTTGCTCTCATTACTGGGGCAGCACAGGGAATTGGGAAAGAAACAGCACTCACATTTGCAAGAGAAGGTGCCCTTGTCATAGTATCTGATATATGCGATACGGAGGGACAATCGGTTGCAAAACAAATTGGAGGAAAATCCATTTATCTTCATTTGGACGTAACAGATGAAAGCAACTGGGAAAGAGTGATAGAAGCAGTTGTAAAGCAATTTGGCAAACTCGATGTTTTAGTCAATAATGCTGGAATCACAGGCTTTCAAGAAGGATTTGGCCCACAAGATCCAGAAAATACTTCTCTAAAAAATTGGAGAGAGATACATGCCATTAATTTAGATGGCGTTTTTCTAGGATGTAAATACGCCATAAAAGCCATGAATGGAAGTCCTGCAGGTTCTATTATAAACATTTCATCGAGATCGGGTCTGGTAGGTATACCAGGAGCTGCTGCCTATGCTTCAAGCAAAGCTGCAGTGAGAAATCATACCAAAACAGTTGCTCTTTACTGCTGTCAGCAAGGATATCACATTCGTTGTAATTCTATCCATCCGGCCGCTATTTTGACACCTATCTGGGAGCCTATGTTAGGAACTGGTTTGGAAAGAGAAAAAAGGATGGCTGAAATTGTTAAAGACATTCCCATGCATAAAATGGGAACTTCTCAGGATGTTGCAAATGCAATCTTGTTTTTGGCTTCTGATGAATCCAATTATATTACAGGCATTGAACTTACAATAGATGGGGGGATTTTGGCGGGATCTAGCGCGACACCTAAAAGATATCATGCAGAAAATGAGATTTAATCATTTCATTAGAAAATCTTCGGATCCTATTTTTGGAGGAATGACGCTAAAAATATCCCCATGATAGCTTTAAGTGGCAAGGATCTGTCATCACCATTCGGGATCCTAAGGCACGATGTGGAAAAAAAGCAATGCCGCCTCTATCTTTTTGTGATTCGTTAAGAATGTTAAGAATTTGATAAATCAATTTTTAGGGTTTCTTGAGGAACAGAATCAAATAAGGGTTTCAAGAGAACGGCTAAATTCTTAGGAAGAAAAATGTCCTGTGAGCTGAAGATTTCTTCCAAACTCCACCAGCGCAGATCTTGAACGAGTTCTTTTTCATTCTGTGTGAATCCGTCAGTGCTCACTTCGGATGAATCGACTTTCAACAAGAAAAAAGACTCCTTAAATAATGTAGGAATGCCTTTCCAATTAAGGAGAATCTCCCCATACCAAACAGCGGGTTCATAGACTTTCGCCTCTAAAATACCCGTCTCTTCTCTCAGTTCTCTCAATAAAGCAGCATGTAACGTTTCCCCATGTTCAACTTCTCCACCAGGAGTAATCCAAAAAGAAGTTTTAATTGAGTTCGAATCTAGCGAACCTTTAGGACTGATTTGCATTAATAGGATACGGTTTCTCGAGTCTAGAAGTAACATTCTAGCCGTGCGTCTTTCATTCATATAAACTTTTATTTTAGCAGATTTAATGTCTCACTATAGCATGCATTGCTTTTTTATACATTTCATATTAGTGGGAACTTCAATTTGAAATTTATCTAGGCTATAAAATCTTTTCTGGTAGAATGATTGTTTATTCAATCATGTTTTTTAGGGAATTTCAAAATGAGTAAAATATTTAAAAGATTATTGATCGGCATTGTGCTTTTAATGGGTATAGTATTTATTATTAAATCGACTCCGAGTTCCTTAAATCGCGACAACTGTGCGTTTTGTAGTAGTCAAATACTCGATTATCAAAAATTTTATGAAGATGATCTTGTGATTGCGCTTTACACCCATAAACCTGTTCTACCAGGCCATTCTCTTGTTATTCCAAAAAGACATGTTGAACGCTTTGAATACCTATCTGCGGCAGAAATCTTACGAATTGGTCAAGTTATTAAGAAGGTCAATGTAGCAGCTGAAAAAGTTTTTGGAACGAGTTCTTATTTACTACTGCAAAAAAATGGCGTTGAAGTGGGGCAAACTGTTCCGCATGTGCATTTTCATTATATGCCGCGAAAAGCAGGAGACGACTCTAGTCTGAAATTTCTATTAAAAATGTATATAGCGAACTTTAGCTCTCCAATCGATGTGAAAGAAATGCATGAAATTGTTGAGAAAATGAAGCTCGCTATTGAAAAATGAAGATGCACGGTATTTGTGCATCTTCATATCGAATTAGCTGTATTCTGCGTAGAATTTCGCTGCAGCTTGAAGCTCTGTTAAAGCTCTTTGGTGATTAAACAGTTCCATGCAAAGCTCATTTTCTCCAGATCTTGTCCGATAAGGGAGTCGTTTTACTGCCGCGAGGGAGTTCGTGAGTTTTAGGATCACGTCAGTCAATTTTTTTTCAATCTGTGCATTTTCATCAATAAAAAAACGTTTGAGTTCATTGAAATCGTTTTCAACATAATAAATAAATAT
>NZ_JBFWIR010000047.1:0-26799 GCF_050255895.1 Parachlamydia sp. | reverse complement strand
TGGTACTGCACACAAGAGTGTGGGAGAGTAGGTCGCCGCCAAGTCTTTTTTTATTCCATCCTTTGATGGACTATCTTTCAAACCCTAATAACTCTCGTTGTTAGGGTTTTTTTGTTTTACCGATTTTCTAATGCTCATCCTGTGCATATACAATCTTACCGGGATAAAACTTCTCAAGAAGTTTTTGAGGATTCTCCAGAAAAAAGTATGCACCCTTTTTAATTTAACTCGCTCTTTTTTTATTCCATTAAAGGCATAAATTATGAAGATGATCTATCGAATCGCTCTATATCCTATCACCGTTTGCTTCTATTCTTTCACGTAGATAAACCCATCGAGTAATTTTTTCGTAATAAATCTCCATGTCGTTAAGGATGAAAAAATATTTCGTCTCCCTGAATGTTAACCAGAAAAAAGTGCAATACCACCTGCAGGTTTATTTTATAAAGGGAATGATCCTATTTTGTGAGAATGACGGCGAAGATCTTTCGCTTTTTACGCATCTTTTTCGCCAATATCTATACAGAAGGATCGTGACCTCCAAGGCTATTTTTCTGTATCGATGATTTTCATCGCCTCTCATCAAGTATCTTTTTTTTTATTTTTATTGTTTTCAAAAAAAACATTTTTCTTTATATCCAACATGTAATAGCAAACTATCGAGGATAAAATGAAAACAGCAGAAGCATTAGTATTAGAACAAGAAACACAAAAATTTATCGATGAGCTCAATTCAAAAAATGCTCCTCCCATTTATACACTTCCAGTCCAAGAGGCACGCAAAATTTTAGAAAATTTGCAAGCCGGCAAAGTGGAAAAGCTTCCAGTAGATATTGAAGATTTAACTATTCCTGTGGGACCGGAAGGGGAAGTCTCTATACGTATTATACGACCAAAAAATAACAAACAAAAGTTACCCGTTATCATGTATCACCATGGTGGAGGTTGGATTTTAGGAAGCAAAGACACGCACGATCGTTTAGTACGAGAGCTTGCAAATGGAGCGCAGGCTGCTGTTGTGTTTATAAATTTTACACCATCACCAGAAGCTAAATTCCCTAAGCCTGTCGAAGAAGCCTATGCGGCTCTCCAGTACATCAGCGAAAATGGGAGCAAATATAACCTCAATCCAAATCATCTAGTTGTTGCAGGTGATAGTGTGGGCGGAAATATGGCGATTGCGATGACATTGCTTGCGAAAGAAAGAGGCGGCCCTAAAATTGATGCTCAGGTACTATTTTATCCGGTAACTGATGCAGGTATGGATACACAATCCTATCACAAATACGCTGAAGGTCCTTGGTTGACAAAAGCTGCCATGGAATGGTTTTGGAATGCGTATGAACCAAATGTTTCTAATCGAAAAAAAATCACAGTTTCTCCACTTCAAGCGAGCATTGATCAGCTGAAAGGATTACCTGAGGCATTGATCATGACAGATGAAAATGATGTATTACGTGATGAAGGGGAAGCATATGCCCACAAGTTAATGCAAGCAGGTGTTGATGTTACATCCATTCGTTTCTTGGGGACATGCCATGATTTTGCTTTGCTTAATCCTTTAGCTAATACTCCAGCGACTCGTGGAGCCATTGAGGCTGCGATACAGTATTTACGAAAAGTTTTCGCTCATTAATTTGCCTTTTAAAGAGCTGCTTTCTGAATGGGAGCAGCTCTTTTTCATTTAATAACATTACAAAATGTCTTGCTTTTTCTCTGCAAACTTGCTAAATTGTGTTTTTTTCAATGGGGCAATAGCTCAGTCGGTTAGAGCAGCGGACTCATAACCCGCTGGTCGCTGGTTCAAGTCCAGCTTGCCCCACTTTTTCCACAATACCTCCACAACAGATTTTTTGCTATTACGCAAGTGTTACGCACTCGCGCTTTTACGCAAATTTTACGCAATTGACTGGATTAAACTGGCATACGTCAGCATACATTCGATTGATTTTGCCTGATTTATCATTAAATCCATTCCCATCCGATTTTTCTCCAAAAAAGCATCAAATCTTTATTCAACTGCGTAAAAAATGCGTAAATTCTTTCGCGTATATTTCTCATATAATTGCTAGCAAGCATTTTAATGGTCAAAAACAACGGATTTGCTATCCCTTGTTCCAATTTATTTTCCAAAAGCGTAAAACATTTTATTTTGAAAGGAGGAGTTATGGGTACTGTTAGAGAAATCCAGAAAAAGACCGGTGAATGGAGCTTTCATGCAGAAGTTCGGCTTAAAGGGCATCCCCCAGAGCGTCGTTGCTGTAGAACAAAAACTGAGGCAAAGAAATGGATTCAAGATACAGAAGCTGCTATTAGAGATGGACGATTCAAAAGTCAATCAGCTTCACGAAAACATACAGTCAGTGATTTGATTGAGCGATTTGCAGAACACTGCATACCAAAAGATTCAAAATATTATGTAAAGAAAGTCCAGCTGCTTCAAAGATGGAAAGAGGAGCTTGGAAATCTTTACTTGTCAGATCTTTCGCGAGCTCATATTTCTCAAGTTCGAGATAAAATGTTAAATGAGAAAACTTCGAAGAAAATTTTACGTAGCCCTTCAACTGTAAATCGTTATATGGCTGCTTTTTCTAAGGTTCTTTCTGTTGCTGTTAATGAATGGGAGTGGATTACTGTGAATCCTATGTTCAAAATCTCAAAGCCAAAAGAAGGGCGCGGCAGAGATAGATATTTATCTTTAGTGGAGAAAAATCGACTCTTGGAAGCTTGCAAAGCGTCTACTAATCCTTATCTCTATTCAATTGTGAGTTTAGCATTGTTTACAGGCATGCGTTATGGAGAGATTGTAAAATTAAAATGGAATGATATCAATTTTGATGGACGATTTATGACCCTTCATGAAACTAAGAATGGTGAAAGAAGAGTGATTCCATTGACTGAAGAAGTGACTAAAATTTTAAAAGACCTTTACACTAATTTCGGAACAAATAAAGCGATTTTTTCTAATCTAAAATTTACCACAACAAAAAATCCCATCTCCATTCGTAAGTCATTTGCCCGTGCTCTAAAGATTGCAGGAATTGAAAATTTCCGTTTTCATGATTTGCGTCATACTGCAGCTTCCTACATGGCTATGGGTGGGGCAACACAAGGTGAACTAATGGCGATTCTAGGTCACAAATCTCCAAAAATGACCCAACGCTATGCTCATTACAGTCAGAAACACCTTTCTGGTGTGATGGAAAGAGCTTACAATACACGAAATAATATAGAGGCAGGAAAATGAGATTAGAAAAAAAATTTCCTCTTATAGTCGCTTACTATAGAGGTCATTGGGTTTGGGTTCCAATATTGCATGCCCCAGACAATTCTAAGGAAGATTTTTTACCTCATTTCAAGATTAAAATTCTAAAAGGTAAAAAAAAATCTCCCCCGGCACCTAAAAGATGCTGTCAAGAAGCTCTTAACCGTATGGCAACAGGAGCCAAAGAAACGCTACTCGCTCACTTATTGCCGCTTAATGAAATGAAAAAATTTTGTGTAAACAATGATATTCCTGTTGAATGGATCAATGATTCTTATAAAAAAAGAACCTCCAAAACCTCTTCAGCGAAAAAATCTAATAGAACTTCAAAAAGAAATCGCAAAACATTAGATGAGAATGACTATCGAAAATTTATCAAAGAACTTAGCCGCATCAATAAACGAGATGCTCTAATCGCTAAAACTTTATGGTTTTTAAACGGAAAAATGTCGCATGCAAATGATTTTATAGCGATTGAGGAGTTATTGCGTTTACGACTTTGCGATGTGGATCCCGATGATGGAATTTCTGCCTGCATATCCATAAGGCGATCAGGCAACACTCTTGGGCATGAAGTGACACAGGAACTACCTCTAGATTTATGGGAAGAGCTATGCGAAGAAATAGAATCAGACCAATATTATGTATTTCGAAATAAAAATGGAGGACCACTTATTTCTCACAATCTCCGCAAAAGCTTTAAAAAAGCTAGTAAAAGAGCGGGATTGAAAAATCCAGTAACATCCTTATCATTACGTCCATCCTCAAAGGTTTCGTATAAAGAAATTTCCGCTGAAGAATGGGAACGCTTATGTCCCCTAGTTCCTGAGCTTACATCAAAGGTAGGACGCCCTTCTAAACATGATCCAAGAGTTATCTTTAATGCTATTCTATATCATCTAAAAACTAACACGCCATTGAGAAAATTGCCCTTTAAAATATCTTCAAAGGCCATACATTCTCAATATCGTCGTTGGACAAGCAAGAATATATTTCAAAAAGTATTAGCTCATCGTTAATAGGATCATGGTAAATCATCGTCGTTATTTTTAATTCGGCGACAAAGCGGAATTTTCTCCAGTATAATTTGATTAGGATGTGTTTCTAGATATATTTTGAGCAGGTTTTTGTTGCTAATAATAATTGGTTTTTAGAAGATGGCAACCAAGCAGCTTGCCCTGAAAAAACTTGGGAAAGCTGAAAAGCAACAGAAATTTAACGAAATTATTGAGCAACAACCATGTTTTCAAGGAGTTTTATGACCAGTAATATCACATCACTCTCAGCCAAATTAGAGAAGAGAGAAGTTCCCAGACTCGTCACAATCAAACAGTTTTGCACTGAATTCGCTTGGCCAAGTGAGAGCGCTATGAGGTCCTACATTTATCGTGCAGAAGAATTAAATATGTCTACAGCATTTATAAGAATCGGTCGCCGCGTACTAATTGATGTTAATATATTTTTTGAGATCATCACTACACAAGGAAATAATAATGAACAGCTTTTCAGAAAAAAATAATGCCACCCATTGCGGGGGTGGCACTCTATCACAGCACACAATAATGCTTGATACACATAATCGTAATCCATGTAAACGAGAAGAGCAAGCACAAAATTATCCGATCTGGTCAATTGAAGATCAAGCGCGTGAATTTATGCTACAACACAGCATCCGATATAATGAGTCATTTTCAGAAACAGGATCAATCCCTATTCAATTTGCCGGTTATGAAGGAACCGGCGAAAAAAGGGTGAGAAGTTCAGAAAAAACAGAGCGATTATTTTGCTCTCATCTTGATGATACAAATCGCCAGGGTCTATGTATCTCATTTAGATCTTGGCATGCTTCATGGGGTGATCAATGGATCACAAAAACTTTTTGGAATAATACTGGAAACTTTTTAGAAAAAGATCTCCAAGAATTTAAAAGAAAGCAAATAGAACGTAAAGAGCAAGATCGAAAGAGGCTTGAGGAGGAAAACAACAAGTCTGATCAATTAGCAGATTGGTGCTCAGAGCTATATTTACAAGCTTCTAAAGAAGGCATTTCACCCTATGTGGCCAGAAAAAAATTAAAGTGTACTGAAAACATCCGATATCAAACGGTGTTTAATTCAGATACAGGTAAAAAAGAAATCAACATTCTCATTCCTCTTTACAATTTTGGCGGCCAAATCCGAGCTCTTCAAATAATTTATCCTGATAAACGTCTATTCAAATATGACGATCAAAAACCGAGAGACAAACATTTCATTAATAAACATTCAGGATGTTTTTTTGCATTTGGCATCCTTGAAGATGGCAAAGAAATACGTATTTGTGAAGGTTTTTCAACCGCATCAACAGTGTTTGAGCTGACTGAAAGTACCACCCTGGCAGCAATGTCTCGAAGCAATTTAAAAACAGTTTGTGAACAGCTTAAGGAGAGATATAAACGTTCTAAAATTATCATTTGTGCAGATAATGATTTACAAACACCGGGCAATCCAGGATTAAAAGATGCGCTAGATTGCTCTCAAAACTTAGGAGTCAAAGTTGCCTATCCTCGATTCCCCGATCAAGAGCTAGCAAAAATTAATAGATGGAACGATTTTAATGACCTGTACGTGTACGTTGAGAATGGTTCTGAACTAGCAAAAAATCAACTTAATGAGTTGTTTGATAGTCAAATAATTCAAGAAGCTATTGTGAGAATGTCAACACAACGAATCTGAAAAAGACGTTAGAACCTGAAGATTGGCCAGATCCAAAGCCGATACAAGCTGCACTGTATCCTGTATTATCTTTTCAAACCGATATTTTATTGCCTGAAATTTTACAAGAATGGGTAATGGATGAAGCCGATAGAATGCCTTGCCCTCCTGATTTTATTGCCGTTTCGGCGATTGTAGCTTTAGGAACAATTGTAGGGGCTCGATGCGTTATCAAACCAAAATCCTTAGATGATTGGATAATTGTGCCAAATTTATGGGGAGGCGTTGTGGGACTGCCCTCCGCAAAAAAATCTCCAGCAATCAGTGCAGCTTTAAAGCCACTTGACCGCCTGGTTTCTCAAGCAAATGAAATTTTTCAAAAAGAAACAGAAGCGTTTGAGATTGAAAAAACCATTTTTGAAGCAAAAAAAGACGCATTAGGATCGCACATTAAATCAGAGATGAAATCGGAAATAAGGAAACCGAAATTACAAAGTAAACTAGATGAGCTGGCTGAAAAGTTATCAAGTCAACGTCAGGAAGCTCCAATTGAACCCAAATTACGTCGATATAAATCTAACGATACTACTGTTGAGAAATTGGGAGAGCTTCTTAAAGACAATCCTGCAGGAATGCTTGTATTAAGAGATGAACTTGTTGGATTAATCGCTTCTTGGGACAGGGATGGAAGAGAAGGAGAGAGGACTTTTTATTTGGAAGGTTGGAATGGCTATGGCAGTTTTGATACTGATCGTATCAAGCGTGGTACAATTTTTATACCTAATTTATGCATATCCATTTTTGGCGGTATTCAGCCAGATAAATTGATTGTTTATCTTGAACAAGCTTCCAAGGCTCTTTCAAATGATGGATTACTTCAACGATTTCAAATGCTAGTTTATCCTGATTATCGCGCGTGGGAATGGCGTGATCGAGCTCCAAATAAAAAAGTTCGTGAAGATGTTTTTTCTCTATTCGAAGTCATTTCAAACTTTGATCCAGTAGCTTTTGGTGCAACTCCTAGCGATATTTTTACCAACTTTCCTTTCTTTAATTTTGATGATGCCGCACAGAAAATTTTCATAGAATGGTCTGAAGACTTACATCTCAAAAAAATGCCCCAAGAAGACAATCCTCTTATCCAGCAACATTTGGCAAAATATGATAAATTGTTTCCGGCATTAGCATTGCTTTTTCACTTAGTAGATTGTGTTCAAATAGGCCAGCAGAATTGGGGGCCCGTAAAAGCTGCATCTGCAACAAAAGCTGCCGCTTGGTGTGAATATTTGGAATCCCATGCTCGTCGCTGTTATGGCCTTCTAGCTGATGAAGGATTGAGAGCGGCTCAATCGTTAACAAGCAAAATAGCGGAAGGCAAATTATCAAGTAATTTTACTGCTCGGGATGTCCGGCGTAACCAATGGCGCAATTTAACCACGGATGACGCTGTTAAAGCGGCAATTGATTGGTTGGAAGATGAAGGATGGCTGCAATCTTATAAAGTTGGGGGCACAGGCCCAGGAAGTGGGCAACCCACTACGCGTTATACAATTAATCCGAAAGTTTTAGCGCTAAATGAAAATGAAAAAACCGCTTAATGCTTTACTGCCATTACTGTCGTTAGACTTCTATTGGCAGTAACGTCAGTTGACAAGTTTGAAGGATTTAACATTTTGGTGTCTAATGGCAGTAATGGCAGTCCTATATCAGGAGATTTTAGGAGTTTTAAAATTGGATTACTTAACAAAAATTAATAAAATCTTATGGAATACAAGTCTAAGAAAAGCAAAGAAGATGCGATTGTCGTATTAGCCAGCTGTTCCAGCTATGCGGAAGCGGCCAGAGAATTAGGCGTTTCAATACCTACTATTTACAAATGGCTGGGAGATCCTGAATTTGAAGCTAAACTGGAAAGCATTCGCAACCAAATAGTGTCCGAATCAATTAGCAAGCTTAAAACACATACGACAAAAGCCGTGGATACGCTAGCCATGCTTTTAGATGATGATAGCCCTCAAATTAGACGTGGGGCATCTAATGATATTTTAAATCATGTATCGCGTTTTATAGAAATCAAAGAAATTGAAGTTAGATTAAAAGCTTTAGAGGCCATTCAACCAACAAGGAGAATAAAATGAAATTTGATCGACGCATTGAAATCTTGGAAAGAATTTCCATTAAACCAAATTTGGATCCTGTGTTGGACTTAGAGCTTACCAATTGGTTTAAAGCTCATCCAGACTATCAACCTGGAGCACAACCAGAAAATAATAATGGAGTAGTTATGCCAGAACACTTGAGCTTTGCTTTTCAACATCGCATCGCTCATGTTCTAGGTCAAAAAAATCATCCAGTTAATCTTTGTGGCTTAGTTAAGTTTTGGGAAATCATATACCCATAACTCAATAACTAGTTTATCGTATTGAATCGCCATATAAATAATTCCAATATTCTATAAGGCCTTCGGACTGTTCTGAAGTCAATGGTTCAAGAATAACAAAGCTCTCATCGCTACGAGTAAATGAAGATTGCGACCAGTTGGCCGAACCGTTTACAAGAATATTACTATCAATGAACATCAATTTATTATGCATGAAGCTTAATTTAGGATTAACTCGAACTTCTATTCCAGCCGATATAAGCTTTGGCAGATTACCTCCCAAATCAGGTGCTACGACCTGAACCTGAACACCTCTTTTATGAGCCTGGATCACCGCATTAGCTAAATCATTATTTGTCCAAACCATCATAGCAATACGAATTGTCGCATTTGCTTGATTAATTTTTTCTATCAAAAACTGTTTTGATTGATCATTTATAGACTTCTCTATTTTTTTTGGAGGAAATCCATCATGGGGCAAAAGGCAAAAATAAATTTCTTGATTCAGGAGAGAAATTGGCAATGGACCATGCTCAGTTCTATGTGAAATTTTACGAAATACATCTGCTTCGTGATTTAAATGTTGTGCTAAATCTCTCGATGTAAATCGAACCATTAAGTTTTCTTGTGTCTCATAGGCAGATTTCGTGAAGTTTGCAGAGCCAATCCAAATCTCAGCTTCGTCTATTAGCAGAATCTTGTGATGAAGATGACCCTCTCCTGTCGTTCTCGTCACAACTTCTATGCCGGAAACTTTATGATTCATGATTTCGCCCAAATGATCTCTATCAATTATGACGGTAACTTTTAATCCCTCATTCGCTTTTTGATTAAGCGCCGCGATAATTTCTACGTCAGATAGACTAAATGTAAAAATTAAAATTGATTTCTCAGCATGGAGAATGCTTTCTTTGATTGAAACTCCTAAATGCCTTTTGTCTTGAGTATGATATAATTGAGCATCAGTTGCAATCGTTGCTTCGATACTTCCTAAACAACAAACCAATGTTAACAAAACACTGAAAATAGAAAACTTAAATTTTAACATAACAACCTTTATTATTATTATTAATTATTCCACTTATGCAATAAGTCTTGCCGCAACACGTCTCTCTTTAATGGATCGAAAGAGGAAGAGCGAATTAGCTCCCTGAGTTTCTGTTCCCAAGCCTTAAGCTTGCCAGGTTGTATTTTTGTGTAACGCTTTATTGTAATGGGCGATTTTGGATTAAGTATTCCGCTAACATCTAAAACTAGCCGCAATTCCTGGGGAAACTCAACCAAATGATTATCAAGAAAATATTCACTAATTAAATTATTCTCAGCAATAAATCCATTTGGATAAGATGCATATCCCACAGCATTTCCAAATCCATAAGGAGTCGTTGAGTTGTCAAAAAATTGAAGAAGAACACCAGCTTTACTATCTAGGTATTGATGGGAAATATCATAAATTACGTCTAATAGATTTGAATCTATCCCAGATTTTTCAAATAGGTATCGCAATTCTTTACGTTGTAAATTTGCTCTGTCACCTATATTCTTCGAGAAGTTTAACACCGTATTCAATCCTAAACGATTGTGATTTGAATACATGGAGAAATTCAAAGGAAAAGTATTGTCTAATATTATTGATGAATAATAAACACCATTAACAAAAACCTTAGAAAGGTCTTCTAGAGAATGTATTGAATCGTTGATTCTAAAAGGTGTTGAAACGAAGTGAAAATCTTTTCTGACAGGTATTTCTAGAACTTCCTCAATAAAGATCCGAATAATGTCTTGGTATACCAGAAAATCTAAACTATCTCCGTGGTAGCCCATAAAGCCGATATTCTCTTCAGCTATAGCTTTATCGAATAATTCACGGTAATCTAATCCAACTCCTTTACCTTTTAAGTTGTACTTGATTTGATCCAAAGTGACTTCGGCCACATATTGCTTGGTTGGTGAAATAAATTCCAATCCATGCATATCTGTAGATCTGAAAATTGATAACAAACATATAAATAATATAATTATTCGGATTTTAATTTTCATTTATTTGCCCCCATATACCCAGCAGTAGCTCTCGGTATTGCATTGTTTTGATTTTGTCATATGGAAGTTTCTTTATTGCCTCACGTAAGTTAGTTTCATATTCTCTGACTAGCTCAGGATCATTTCTATCAAAACGTTTAATATTTAGAGATGAATATGGATTTAAAATATGAGAGTTGTTAATCACAAGCCGAAATTGAGCAGGAAAAGGCGAAGAATGAATTCCAAAATATGTTTCGGATATCACCTTTTGCAAGGGGGTTGGGGTACCACCTGGTTTGGAGTTGTAACACATCAGATCGACTAAACTATAATAATTTTCAAAAGGATTATAGTGAGAAAAATCAAAAAATTGGAATAATACCGCATTATCCATGGCCATTAAAGAATCACCAATTGCAAATAAATTTGGTAGGGTATCAGTTGCAATCCCCAATAGATCAAATAGATACTTTAATTGATTCTGAAATCCGACTGTCGTAGCTGAAGTATTCGTTGTGAACCAATAAATAGTACACTCCCCAAAATTATTGAAATTTCCAAATAAAGAATAGTTCATTGATAATAATTGCTCACGTTGATCAGGCATGTGATCATTTACTAAAGGATAATCCTCTAGAAATTGCTGTGCGCTTTGGCGGTTTAATAAAGGCTTTCCTGGAATGCGTAAAAAATGAAAATCTTTTTTAATTTGAATTTCGCAAATTTCTTCTAAGACCATTCGAATAATATCTTGATAAACACGAAATCCTTGTGTGCTGCTATGGTATCCAAAAAACCCTAATTCTTCGTGAGGAATTATATGCTCAAAAAAGTTACGATGTTCTAAGGAAAGTCCCCGCATCTTTAGTGCCTGTAAAACAACTTCATAATTATGATATCCAACAAAACGTTTCGTTGGAGATTCATACTCAGGCATTGAGCGGATTGGCATTTCAAAATTTGTAATTGCTGAAGTCGCAAACAAAGTCGAATGGCAAGATATAATTAATGCAAATAAAACAAATCTAATCATTGATAAGCTCACAAAATAATGGCTTAACATTTGAGTAAAGCCACGTAATTAAATTCACTACTCCATCCAATATGAAGGAGAAACTAAAAGGCCTCTTGTCGTTGTCGTTTCAATGGGCCGAATTTCTTGAATATGGAGCGCCTTCATGATAGCCAATGTCAAAATGCAGTTGGAAACGTCCACATGGGCAAATGGATTATTGAGTTCTTCATCAGTTTTATTTAAAGAATTCTCGATAAACTTTCGTAATCCGCTTCGAGTGATAACGTCACCTTCAGAGGCGAGGGGGCGAATGCTATGATAAAATAGGCGACCTATCCCAACAACGGTACCTTGAGCTTGAATCTTTTGCTTAATAATTGGGTAAGCTTTTCGAGCAAAAGCGCGGGCATAGCTATCAGCAGCTTTGAGATCTTCTTCACTCATTGGATTGGGTGAGCTTATATCTTCTATGTCATTCTCCTGGATTGCATCGACAATGTAGTTTTTAAATGCAACCGACCCCATTTGCTCTCCCATATAAACCGTTAAGCCCTCGGTGGTATTTGCAGTTGTGATTTGAAGGCTTCCTGTACCAATATCCCAAACAACAGCTTCTTCATGATTAAATTCACCTGAGGCTAAAGCGCTAAAGAAGGCAATTTCACCTTCCTCTCTCTGTGGAATAATCTGGACACGAATCTTTGTTTGCTTTTCAATTTCTGAAATAAATCCTTTGCTATTATTGGCTTTACGAAATGCTGATGTCGCAATGGCTACAATCTTCTGTACCTGGTATTGATCTGCTATTTCCTTAATTTCTTTAAAAGTCTTTAATCCCAGCTCTTTTGTTTCCACATCAAAAGTGCCATCTACAGATTTGTCAAGAGACGCTTGATAAGGAACAGGAAAAGAGGTATCCAGAACAATCTGAACAATTTGATTTGTTTCTTTATCGACATCTGCAATTGCCACTTTTGTCCCGCCGGAACCAATATCAATTGCCGCTCGCCGTTCAACATCTGCATTAACTTGGATAAAAGCAAAAACCACAAACAATATAAATAAATAAAAATGTTTCATATAAATCCTGTTATTATCTAATAATAAATAACAAATCATTACATATTTCTTATTTAAAGTAAATAATTGATTTTAAACGTATTTAATAATAAGGTTTGTTTTACCTTATTATTAAATACATTAAAGATTAGGCCGCTTCTTCAAGCTCTTCAGATTCCTCAAGGACAATCGCGTCTACTTTTACTTGAGGCTTTCCTGGGACTTGCGTGCCAATTGTGATATGGAAATCATGATCTTTCAGTCTGGATGAAAGGCCATAACTTTCTCGGAGTTTCTCTAATTCAGGAGCAGCTACCGCCAACAGCCAAAGCTTCTTCACTTTGTTGTCTTTATTTAACTTCACTGTTCGTAATTCCATGACAGTGAAAGTAAATTCCTGGCCGAGCTCTTTAATTTCCCAGATTTCATTCAGAATCTGTTCATTTTCATACATAACGCTAATATGAGCTCCGATTCCTTTCTTGCTGGTATAATGCCGTGGAGGAACAATTTTACCTTGCGCATCGATCAATGGGAGGGCCTCAGCAATAAAATCTTTAGATACCTCTACATATAAGTATCCATTATCTTTTTGCTTTAGAATTCCTTTCTGTTCGAATTGAACAACTGTTTCGATAACTTGTGGTTGGTTTTCAACTTGGTAATCAACGGCCGCAAAAGCAGGTGATACTAGGGAAGTCGTCAGAACGACGAGAACAAAGAGTTTTTGGATAAAACTTTTCAACATAACACATCTCCTTGATGGTTGAATAAGGGTTTATCCTCACAAAGCTTAAAGCAATCGTAAATCAGATTCAAGAAAAATCGTATCTAAATGAATTATATTTAATTGTTTACGTATTTACAGTTATTGACAATCAATGAGATTTTTAATCATTCAGTTAATTTATATTTTTGTAGTCTGCTGTTTGGTTTCTCAGTGATTGTATAAACAATTCTGTCCTGTTTTAGCAGGGTCACAAGCACTTTCTTTAAAGCTCCTGAAATATGCTTATGCCCCAAGCCTTGAGAGAGTTCACTTTTTGATAAGGGACCATTTTTGAGCAAATCAAGCACCGCATCTTCTAACGACTCGGGCCTCGACTCGGGCCTCGACTCGGGCCTCGACTCGGGCCTTATTTTTTCGGCTTTACCTGCTTGCTCTTCCGGTTTTTTGCCAGTGGAAAAGAATGAGGAGGGTAAAAAAGTAGTAACAACAGATTCAGCACGAATTTCCCAGGTTGGTTTTGGATTTCCATTTTCCTTACACCAATCGATTATATTGAGCGTACCCATTCCCCACTTTTCAATTACTCCTGCTCGATAAAATACACTTGCGATAATAGGGTTCCAGGGTTTTGATTCATGCGGACGGCTCAATTTTTCTGGGGTCATATCAAAATGCAAAATACCGGGGTTAATAATCTCCAAATGATCGTCATACATAGCAATTGCAACTGCGCCTCCAAGAGTTGTGTAGTCCCTATGACAAATGCTGTTTGCAAGGGCCTCTCGTGTAGCGAGAGGCGGATAAAGAGGGTAATCCTCTCGAATCATTTTTCCAGGTACAACACGCCCAGATATAGGGACATGATCCAAAAGAAACGACTCACCGCGCCTCGAAAGATCAAAACCATTCCCCCAATAATTGCGGTTATCCATAAAGCCGCCCAATCGATCAGTTCCTCTAAATCTAGCCAGCCTGATAGATAGCTGAGGATAGCTTGCAAAAAGTCTTTCGCTCTTCCCATACAACGCCACCGCTGCATTAATGAGATGTCCATCATCAAAAAGACCTAATCCTCGTAGAATAGATTCTGAATCAGTGTGGATTGGCTTTTTCATGCGCCCCAATGAAATAGCATTCTGGAGGGTTGATTGGATCTCATCTTCATCTAAATCCTGTATCGTTACCCAATCAGGAACAAGCTCATTTTCCCATCGTCTATGGGCATGAAACTTCACTAAAACACGCTTTTCATATTCACTACGGGGCATAATTTGTGTTGTAGGGCCATGTCGGATATAAGGTCGCCCATCGTAACAATAGGTGCCCATCTTTCCAGAGACACGAATAACAATCACAGCTTTGTCATTACCTATAGAGAGGGTTTCAATTTCCGGAAATGCTGGTGGTTCAATCCTACGTAATTCAAGGGAGATATCTTCTAGGGTCTTTGCTGTTACTTGTTGGCCGGCGATTTCGCCTTTGTCTGATACGCCAAAGAGAAGAAATCCTCCGAGTCCATTAAGTAACGCACAAACAGTTTTAGCAGCTTCAGTACGTTGTCCTGTCGTCCTTTTAAACTCCAGATTCTCTGATTCGCCTGCTGCGACCAGTTTTTGTAGTTCTTCCAAAAGCATAGTTATTCCCTATTCATAATTATTGACTCACTATTGTTTCCATAATCGGCTGAAGAATTTTTTCAACGCGATTAATTTTTGCATATTCAAATAACTTATCAATTTGAGTGCCTTTACGTTGCCAATACATCTTCAAGGCTTCAATGACCACATCCATACCAATCTTATTACGAAATTTAACGCAATCGGCTAAGGTTTTTTCGATGTTGAAAATTTTGACAGGATAACCACCTATCAGCTTAGTCTCAACGCCTGAGCTATAAACTTTTTCCGAATATCTAAAATATCTAAGAGGTGGATATTCCAATCTAGACGGTCGCGCTTTGGTTGGGATGGCAACATAAACAAAGTGAGGAATCTGGGTTGTTATTTCGTGATAAGCCAAAGCCGAAATTAAGCATATGATGGCATGAGGGATTTTCTTGGAGACAAGAACAAGATCGGGTTCAGAAAAATCAGGAACTTCAACCAGTCTATAAATTCCCTTTGCCAGTTGTTCTAAAAGCCCTTCATCGCGTAATTGATAAATAATGCGAGGATGAATACCCAAGCGAATAGCTTCAGCTGTTCGAAGCAACCCTTGATTATTCTTGAAGAGCTTTATGGCTTTTTGTCTTGCATTCATGGATAGCTATGTAGGTGAATGTTATCTTTTTGCTACATTCTTATCCATTCGAGATTCCAAGTCAATGAAAATATCCCATAAAGTCGATTGAGTCTAAATCGGTATGCCAACACGTTAGAGCGAAAATGATTATCCCCTTTACACAGTATCGACGTCAATCCAAATTCATGTTCACGAGGATTTACGCAAATTTTACGCACTAGACTGGAAAAACCTAGCATAAAATGACTTAGTCCAGCACAATTAGTGCTTTCTCAAACCACTGATTTTACTGAGCCTATGTATTCTCATTTATGCTGGTTTGTGGAAGGTCAGGCGACTCATAACCCGCTGGTCACTGGTTCAAGTCCAGCTTGCCCCACTTTTTATCCAGTGCCCACAAGTACACACAAGCACGATTCCGCTTGATTCAATAATATTGTTTAAGCTAAATAGAAATGCTTGCGGTGCAAATTCGGTGCAGTAAAGAACAATCTTAACAAGCACTATCCAGCCGCTCGAACCATAAACACTATGAGGTTTGAGTATGGCATCTATTTATAGACGTAAAGACAGAGAAGGTAAACCCTGCGGATGGAGAGCTGTCGTTCGCATCAAGGGTCACCCTTCCGTTTGCAATCAATTCGAAAGAAAACAGGAGGCTGAAGATTGGGCTCTTTCGGTTGAGCGACAGATCAAGCAAGGACAATTTAAATTCGAAAGACATAAAGTTCAACGCACCTTTTCTGAACTGGTTGATCACTTTGTGCAAAGCGGTGCATTGGAACATCACCGCTCAGCCAAAGATACTGTTCGACATCTTGAGTATTGGAAAAGTCGTATTGGGGATTATGCCCTTGTTCACCTAACTCCCGAACGTTTGGGTAAGGAAAGACAATTCCTTATTGATACCCCGACACATAAAAGTACTAAGCGATCATCGGCTACAGTCAATCGCTACATTGCTTCGCTATCAGCCGCATTGACTTATGCCAGCCGTCAATTACGCTGGATCGATGATAACCCTTGCTTCAATCTAATCAAGCTTAAAGAGTCTCCTGGAAGAGATCGAGTGCTGAATGAAGATGAAACTATGAAGCTTCTTGAAATCTGCCGTAAAAGTCGATGCAATTATCTTTATTGCATCGTCCTTATGGCCTTCACTACAGGGATGAGACAAGGGGAAATTTTAGGTCTTACATGGAACCAGATCGATTTTGAAAATCAGATGGCCCATCTAAAAGAAACGAAAAATGGAACGCCAAGAAGTGTTCACTTGATTGATGCAGTTCTTCAAGAATTGAAGGTACTATTCGAAAATCGCAATCCTGCCAAATCATTCGTATTCGCAAGTAAAACGGCTTTTGGAGCCCTAGACATCAACAAGCCTTGGAAAGAAGCTCTTAAACAAGCTAACATTGAAAATTCGTCTTTCACAGCATTCGCCATCATTTTGCTACTCTTGCGGCTCGATCAGGGGCAAGTAATCTTCAACTTAAGGCTGCATTAGGTCACAAGACTTTACAAATGCTCGAACGCTATACCCATTTAGATGTTCAAACGACTCGTCTTTTAAGTCAGCAAGTATCCCAAAAAATTTTAGGAAAGAGTGAATGAACCAAAATATTGAAAATGCTAAAGCTCTGCTTGTAGACTTTAGAGAAGACTTAATTAGAAAAAAACTAGAATGGAAATCATTTAACGGGGAGTCCGTCGACCCCCATCTGATTCAATCTGAGCAATTTCCTTGGGAAAGAGAAGAAGCCTACAGCTGGATGTATTTCGATGCAAATGTGTATAGGCTAAGAAGTTCTGAAAGGATAAATAGGATTGTTTCTGAATCGCCTCTCATCAAAATTTATTCGGCGCCAGCAAAAAAATATTATTCAGAATGGCAAAAGCTCGAAAAGGATGTCTATTATCGTAAGAATATCATTCCGCAACCAACTGGTAATGAATCAATCTTAGCATACCTTCAAGAGCTTTTTGATCTGACTAAAAAAGATGGAAGCGAAAGAAATTGGTGGCAATCATTGCGCAGTTTTCTCGCCTTTGTTCGAAATTCCTTTGCTAAAGAACAGCAGGGATTCCTCGAAAGCCTATTTCCAAGAGAAATGGAGTTAATGGAAGAAAAATTGATTCGAAAGATAAAGAAGCAGGTATACCCCATAGATATCGTATTCGCTTCTAAAATTATCCAAGCATTGATAACCGCTTCATTGGAAGAAAAGGTTGAAGCTAAATGCAAAACCATCTTATCAACATTGGGGCTTGTCTGGATGTGTCTTACAGCCTCTAGGCAACGCTTGCCTACGGAATTGACCCTAATCTATGATTCAGATTACAGTCGCCTAATCGCAAGAGATGAAGCAACTCGCTTCGTCTTCAAAGTTCCGACCTTTTTTGATGGGGTTGAGATCCCCATTTCAAATTACCTCTTCAGGTTTCTTAATCTTTTAAGTCAGATATCCACTTTATCAACAAAAACTCTATTACCTGTGACCTTTAGAAGTCTTCAAAGAACGTTCAGTGATATTGCCCATAATACTCTGAAAACAGAAAACCTCTCTCTTTTGACATTTTTAAGTCATCCGCACGAAGTGATTGGACATCGCTTTCAACCCAAAGAAAAAAGGTAACCTGTCATGTAATATACCAGTCAAATTGCTGACCCATTGATTATGATCAGATAGAAATAGATCAAAACCGTAATCAAAGGAGGTTTTAGCATGTCTAATTTTGAATATTTAACTCTCAAGCAAATTGCCGATAGGTATCCCTTTACTTCTGGGCAAATACGTCATTTTCTCAATATGCGACACCGCAATGGATTAGAAAATGCGATTCGTAAAATTGGGAAACGGATCTATATACGTTTAGATCTTTTCCAAAGCTGGATTGAATCTCAAGGCTCAAAGGGAGGTGTATCATGATTAGGCGATACCCTCGCTTTGACGTAAGCGAAATAAAGCGGCAAATCCGCCCTTACGACTTTTATCTCAAAGAACAAGGTTTAGATCGATTTAGCCATCGTTCTCGTCAATGGGCTACTGCAGGTCTGTGTCCCTTTCATGAAGACAGCTCAGCTGGATCATTTAAAATTCATGAGGATTCAGGAGCCTATATCTGCTTTTCATGCGGAGTTAAAGGCGGGGATATCATCGATTTCTTGCAGAAAAAATGCCATCTCTCATTCAAAGAAGCCGTCGAAAAACTTAAAGACGAATGGAGGATTGTATGACTTTACCCTCTATCGTCAAAAAAGAGCATTTAACTTATCAATGGTATTACAAAAATGAGCGCGGTGAGATCGCTGCCTTAGTCACAAGGCACGACAACCTAACTCAAGCCAAGCAAAAGAAATGGTTCCATCAATACTACATTGATAAAAATGGAAATTGGGTAGAAGGAGCTGTCACTCCTTCGCCCCTATTTGGAATTGATACACTTCCTAAAAATGATTCTGATGAAAAAGTTTATATTTTTGAAGGAGAAAAATGTGCACAAGCTGCGCATCATTTGAATCTACCTGCCATTACTTCGATGATGGGGTCTAATCAATCCCATCTCGCTGATTGGGCTGTTTTAGCTCGTTATCGGCATCTCAAAGACATTGTCTTGATTCCAGACAATGATGCGGCTGGAAAAAAGTATATTAAGTCTATTTATGATGAGATCCAAAAGGCATGTCCCTATGCCAATATTTGGGTCTTAATTCTCCCTAATGAAGAAAAAGGAGCAGACTTCATCGATTGGATTCAATCCAATTCTTATTGCCCTCCTGAATGGAAGGGATTTGGTTCAATTGATGACCCTCATTCCCTATATCTGAAACAAGCCTTTGAAGTTTATGTGAAAGAGAATCTTGTTTTGGCGAATGAATATTTTGTCGATTCAGGTGAAAATTGCCTCGCATTTGAAAACGACCCAGAACCGATCCATGAAATTTTAAGCGAAGTTTTACCATGTCCGATTGAAACTCTGCCTGATCAAGTAAAAAACTGGATACAAACATTAATTGATCAGATGCAAATGCCTCCTGATTATATTGCAGCTGCACTAATTGTACACATTGGGAGCTTAATCGGAAGAAAACGCGGGTTGGAACTAAGGCGAGGAACAAAGTGGACCGAATTTCCCAATCTATGGGGAATGCTTATAGGAAAACCTTCGTCCATGAAAAGTGTTGCGATGCAATCAGTCATTAAACCTCTTGTCGTCTTAGCAGATCAAGCGAGGATCGAATATAAACAAGCGCTAAAACGTTTTCAGATTGAATTGGAAGCTTGGGAAATTCGAAAAAAAACAGACTTAGATGGGTATAGAGATTCTTATAAGGGATCAAAAACAAAAGGTTCTGCAGTCGTTGAATATAAGCCAGCAGACCCTCCAGAAAAACCCAAGCAAAAGCGTTATAAATCAGATGATCCAACTGTTGAAAAGCTAGGCATCATATTGGCCGAAAACCCACAAGGCATTTTACTATACCGAGATGAACTCGCAGGGTGGTTAAGCAGTTTTCAAAAAAAGGGACGAGAAAATGATCGCCCCTTTTTTCTTGAAGGATGGAGTGGCAAACAAGGTTTTGAGGTTGATCGAATTGGGCGTGAAGTTCCTCACATCGAAGCCGTATGTATTTCTATTTTAGGAGGGATACAGCCTGGTCCTGTTGCGCAATATATTTATTCAGCCATTAAAGGAGGACTGGGAGATGACGGATTTATTCAACGTTTCCAAATCATGATATGGCCAGATACCAAATCCGAATGGGAACTTATTGAAAATACTGATCTGAATGTTTGGGAATCTTATATTCATCAAATTTTCAATACATTGGATCAATTGCAGTTTAATGATGGGCAACCCGTGATTTTGTCATTTAGTAGAGAAGCTCAAGTTTTATTCGATCAATGGCAAAAAGAATTAGAAACTCGACTACGCAAAGGAGACTTGCCTCCGTATATGGAGGCTCATCTAGCGAAATACAAGAAGCTTTTGCCCGCTCTATGTCTAATTTTTGCGCATATACAGGCGGCTTTGGACAATGAATATCCGCAAGACATTACAAAGGAGTGTTTGCAAAAGTCATTGCTTTGGCTCAAGTATTTTGAAAGTCATGCTTGTCGTGTTTATGGAAGTTCTTCTAATGCAATTCCAAAAGCTGCAACCGACTTAATCCGCCGCATCCAAAGGAATGAGGTTCAAGTCCCATTTACGGCTAGAGATATTTATCATGGTCGTCATTGGTCTGGGTTATCGAATGTCAATGAGGTTGAAGAAGTACTCGAATATCTAATTGAAAAGAGTTGCTTGCAAAGCTCAACTGTTCAAACGAATGGAAGGTCAACAAAAAAATATTGGGTACATCCCCAAATATTGGAGCAAATAGATGAATAACAAAGTTCAAAAGGTTCAGAAGCACTCTTTTGGACCTTTTGAACCTATGAACAAGGAGTTAAAGATGAATAATAAAGCCTCGGTGAATAAAATGAACGCTCTTAAATCGACAGGTCCTAAAACAAAAGAGGGCAAAGCAATTGCCTGTCAAAATTCCATAAGGCATGGTCTACTTTCGCAGGATTTAATTCTTAAGAATGAAAGTCCTCAAGAATTTGATTTCTTTCGGCAAGAAATCTATCGATCTCTTAACCCTATTGGTAGCTTAGAAGAAGTGTTAGTCGAAAAAATCGTTAGTGCTGCATGGCGCTTTCGTCGTTTGATCAAGGTAGAAAAAAGTCTTTTTGAAGAAGAGGATGAGTATTCCCTTAGTAAGCCCGAATTTAGCGATGCATTTCGAAGATCTGGGGGTAATCATATGCAAGTCTTATCTCGATATGAATCTACAATAGAAAAAGCCTTTTACAAAGCCATACATGAACTTCAGCGTATTCAAGCTATGAGGATGGGTCAACCTATTCTAACTCCAATTGCCATAGATATTAATGTGGATGGTATTGAAAAATCTGGCTTCGTTTAGCAAAAATAGTTTTTGAAATCGATTTAAGAGATGAAGTTCAAAAGGTTCAAAAGTGATTTTTATTAAAAAAATCGTGAAAAACAGAGAATAAAGAACAAGAGAATGTGAAAATTATTTTAATTAACCGTTCCTCATAATGGCATCAACTCGCTCATTAAACAATTTAAGGCTTTAGCGAGCTTTCCTATATTCATAAGGGATATATTTCTTTCTCCTCTTTCAGTGCTACTAATGTATGTGAAATGAAGATTTGCCCGTTCAGCTAACTCCTCTTGAGAAAACCCCATTGCAAGGCGTTTTTCTCGTATAATCCTACCAAATTCTTCTTGTAACGCAGTTTTACGTTCTTTTGGTGTTTTAGAAACCGATTTTTTCTTTTTCATGATACCTCTTCTTAATAAGAGGTAGCTTATAAGTCTAAAGACCAACCTTCTAGAGACGATAAATCTAGAGACTTTAAGTCTAGTATTTGATAGACTCTTTAATTTCAGTTTCCAGTAGAGGTAATGATGAAAGCTTTCAATTTATTAGTTTTTTTATTTATTTTAACGTCATCTCAAACATATGGGTATATTTATAACCTTTCAGATGCTGAGTACAATCAGACAAAAAATAGAATCATATTAAATTTTTCATTCGATGATGATTTATCAAAAAAAGAAGAAGACCCCTTTGCAGTAATTTGTCAAATAGAATGTAATACAAGCAATGTGTCCCAAAACTCTGACAGAGATTTTGTTTTTAATTTATATAGTATAAAAATTAATGAAATAGAAATTACCACTTTTAATAGAGGTTTACAAAAGCATGAAAAATTAAGAGGCTATATCGAAATTTCTCAATCACAAAAAGAACATATTTGGCGGTTTCGTGGCAAACTTGAAAATGGAAAGGAATTTATGCTGAATATATGGAGCAAAGCTGCTTGTCCCACAATACGCGACCTGCATGGTAATGCTGGGGTTTTAGATTAACCAAGATAAGGTTATTGCATGACTAAATAATGTAGGCAGGTTATAATTTAGCATTTATAAAAGTGGGACGCGATGAGTGCTCAAATATACAAGATGCTTGCCATTCAACTAGGAGATGCTCTAAAGTACGAAACATCTCTAAATGAGATAAATCGTGCGGGAAAATCTATATTTCCTTTCGAGCGCGACCAATTCCCCAATGAATCTATTTCTTCTGTAAGAGCTAAGTGTATCTATGATTGGATACTAACATTAACTCGTCAAAAAATATCTGAAGATGATCGTAGTACGTGGTTAAAAAGCTTTATAGATTTATTAACCCCCGAAACTCATAAGAAAAAAGTATATGATTTACTTAATCATTTGAATTCAATAAAACACGACGAAAATGCTAAAGAAAAGCATTTCTTCATCGAAAAAAAATTTCATTCGCAAATTTTGCACCACTGTACGACTTTATTTGTTAATAGTCATTATTTTCATGCAGTTTTTGAAGCTGCGAAAATCTATCATAAGCTGGTTCAAGAAAAATCAAAAAGTCCCAAAGATGGAGCGAGCTTAATGCTTGAAATGTGGGGACCAAAAGGAGTGCTAAAAATAACCCCATGCGAGTCTGAGACGGATAAAAATGTTCAAGACGGAATGGCTTTTCTATCTGCTGGATTAATGAGAGCTATCCGCAATCCAACAGCTCACGAACCAGCTCTTGATTGGCCTATTAGTAAGGAAGACTGTTTAGATATTTTATCTTTTATTTCGTTCCTTTTAAGAAAATTAGATGATTCCGTCTATTGGGATAAATCCAACCCAGAGTCATCTTAAGGCATGCATGCAAGATGTAATTTCTTGCACATTTCAATTCTTTATGGGTAATTTCCCAAAAAGCTTGGCCTTTTTAAAATTTCATCATTTCTATTAATGATACTATTGCGGTGCAATAGAGGTGCACTGATTTATGTATTAGACCATCAAAATCCCACAAAATCCAATAGCTTTTTAGCCATAAACTCTTTATCATCTTACTCATAGCGGTTGGATGGTATTGGATAATATGAAGGGCGACCGCCCTCATAACCCGCTGGTCGCTGGTTCAAGTCCAGCTTGCCCCACTTTTTCCTTTTCGGCTTAACATGTTAGTTTAGAGTCACTTTAGTGGCTGTTTTGCTGTTAAATTTCAGCAAACCAAAACCCTTAAATTTTCCTTATGGGGCAAATTTGGGCCACTGGCAAACAACAAGAGCCGACAATTCACAATAACGTCAATGGCGACAACTAATCCAACAAAAAGGATTAGACTGTGCAAGGCATCGAAAAGCGCATCAATAAAGACGGCTCTTTTACCTATCGAGCCAGAATTCGTATCAAAGGCAACCCTTCAGCAAGCGAATCATTCACTTCCCTAGCTTTTGCCAAAAAATGGAAGCGCGATACCGAGTCAGCCATTGAGCATGGACGCTTTCAATTTTCCTCTTTAGCTAAAAAGCATAAATTGGCAGAATTGATCGACCGTTACATTGAAAGCATACTGTCAACCAAGCCCAAAAACGCAAGAAATGTGAAGCAACATCTATTGTGGTGAAAGTGCGAGCTTGGCCATTGCTAGCCTTTCGCATGCCTTTTCAATTGCCATTAAGGAATGGAATTGGATGGATGAAAATCCGGTTTGCAAAATCAATAAGCCTAAGTTGCCACAAGGACGTAGTCATTTCCTAGATGAATTTGAAAAGAATACTTAAAGTGTGTAAGCTAAGTGATTCGACTTATCTTTTTGTAATTGTCGTATTAGCTCTCTCTACAGGGATGCGAAAAGGGCGAAATATTAAATCTAAAATGGAAGATATCGATTTTCAAAGAAATTTAATTATTATTCAAACGACCAAAAATGGAGCGGTAAGGATGGCTCTTTTGGTAGGCTTGTCATACGAACTCTTAAAAAATCTCGATTCAAATGGGAAAAGTAATCTTGTTTTTCCATCAATAGGGTAATCCTAGCTTATTACCGGCATGAACGAATCGTACAAGATATTGTAGAGTATGGCCAAGCGTTGCTTTTGACATCCGGCGGAGGAGAAGACAGGCTAGAAATGTATAAAGACTTTATGGACATGTTTGAAGCAAATGGAGTGGTAGATATAGTATTCAAAACGGATGAGGAATTAGCTTTAGGGGTGGAAAAAAATGGATAATCTCGCTGATTTGTATCGTTGAAAGCTCAATCTTTCTAATGCTGTTTTTACATATATCGATCATGAAGATGCCGGGTGGCTGCAGTGTTTAAAATCTCGCAGCCTGGAAGGCCCAATCTGATTTTAAAAGTTTGTTCCCGAAAAGAAGACTTTTTAAGAGGGTCATACTTCTTAAGCTATTTTGTAAACAAGATTCCTGTGCCGAAGATCATCCAACTCATAGAACCTGAAATAGGACTGGATGCGGCTGTTTTGATGGAATGCGTACAGGGCGATCTTCTTAAATCAGAAGCCATCACTAAAGATCTGGCCCAGGTAGTCGGCTCGCTCCTCGCCAGCATCCATCTGGAGCATGCGGAAGGCTGTGGAGACCTGACAGATCGACTAGTTTGAGCGATGATCCTCGAATCCCTTTTACAATGAAATTCGAAGAAGGTCTTGAAGAATGCAAAGACCATCTTCCTGAAAGCCTGCTCGAAGTATGTAGAAAACACTTTGATAAAGACATCAATCTTCTTGCGTTGGCTGATGGTTCTTGTGTTATACACCGCGATTTTCGCCCGGGCAATCTCATCGCTTCTAATGGGAAAATGCCAGGGATTATCGACTGGTCCTCCGGTAGAGGAGGGGTCGCCGAAGATGATTTTTGTCCTTTGGAATTAGGTGAGTGGCCTGCAGCTTATAAAACCTCCTTCATAGAAGGATACGCATCTATCCGAAAAGTTCCTGATTATAAGCAGATAATGCCACTTTTACGCTTAAATAGAGCGGTTGCTGCAGTTGGCTTCACAGTCAAAAGAGGAACTTGGAAATCTAAAAATTCAAAGCTTTATCAATTTAATCTCCGCTATCTCGAATCTCTTGCAGCAGGAAAAGGAGTGTGACATTTGCCCCAAGGAATTTCAAAGCCGCATTACTCGTTACTAATGCCTAATTGAGGATAATAGAGTCTATGGAATCAAAATTGCCCATTTCAAAAGAAAAACTTACTTTCAGAGAAGTATGGATCGGGGGGGGATCTAAACAAGAATTACTCCAAAATTTGAAGGATAATAAAATAGAGATAAATGAATATGGATTGCAGATTATTAATCACAAGGGTTTTATAATTAATCCCACTAAAGAGAAATTACAGACAGTTGAAATTTCCCTTGCTGATTTAGGATTCTTAAATGGAGCTACCACTCAAGAAGTTTATCAACGAGCTCAACAATTCGGTCTTAACCTTTGTCCGTCTGAACTCGCAGTTCATATGCGTTTACAATATATTGATTTTAGCCAACAAATTGATCCAATTGTCGGCCACTGGCAAAATATCGCCATGAAAGAACTTTCTGATGATCTTGATTTTCCAAGAGGATTCTATCTGCGTCGACGAGAAGATGGATTCTGGATACGTGGATATAGATCAAGCCCCGAGCATTTATGGAGTTCCAGTGATCGGTTTGTTTTCATGTGCTGATAACACATTATAAACCATACTCTTCATTGAGTTTCTAATATATGTTGTTCAAAACATGCAGGTTAAATGATTTATTTTAATGATTAGGTATACTGAAATCACAAATTGTCGGCAAAAAGCTAACCAAAAGTGAAAATGATGTACTAGATTGTTACCATAAGATCATTTTTCATTGGTAACAAGTAAACAGACTAGGATGCATAAAATGAATTTTTTGACTAATCTCCAAAAAATTAATCTGGTTACGCTTCTGGGGGCAAATGGAGCCCCTCTTTCATTTGATCAGGTACTGATAAATTTAGCAGTGCTTTGATGCATGCGCCTCTACAGCCACTCGTTCAAACGCTTGCGGAAATTAGTAGCATTCTTTATGAAGAGCCTTCAGATGAAGTAGAAAGAAATTTACGCGAAAAATTTTGTTCTGATCATGCTATTGCATGTGTTTGCCCGGAAGATAGTGCAGGAATTGTCCATTTCTTATTCCATTATTGGCAATCCTTGGTCTACTACCCCCCAATCCTATCTTTTCATTGAAGTGGTCGCGAATAGGACGCTGAGCCAGGTACTTTTATAAGATTAACTATCCTGACAAATTCTCTTTGGAGTCCTAGTTGAGTACGACTTTGAATTGCAATGCTTTTTCGAGATATGATCAAAAGTTGTGTATGAGGTGAAAAAAAGAGAGCGCATCCTTAAAATGTTTTTTACGACAAAAACTAAATGGGAGTGCGCTCATGGAAGATTTTCGCTTTTCTTCAGAAAAAATGCCATCAACAAATGAACAAAATAATCCTCTCG
>NZ_JBFWIR010000046.1:0-27214 GCF_050255895.1 Parachlamydia sp. | reverse complement strand
AGTGTTTCTTTTTCCGAAGATGATGTGATGGAGCTCTGGCAGACTGTCGAAAGTTTTTGTTGTCTAGAAACCTCCCAAACATATGCACAATCGATTAGCAATGCCTTTCATCATTTTAGGCACATTGATTTTAAGCAACCAAAGGAAGAAATCTTTTTGGATCTTTTTCACTGCTTTCTTGAAGTTCACAGCCTATGGTTAACGTCTATCAACGAAGATGCGGTTGAAGCCTCTTTAGAAGCATTGACGGATTTAACCGAGGAATCTAAAGCTTTTCTTAACCAAAAAAAATATCTGCTGACAATGCATGCTTGCAACCAGATTCAAAATAAACTCGCCACAACAATTCATGATGGGGAAAAAAACAAGCTTCTCAATCTCTTAAATTGGGTAAGCACTTCTGGAATGGATGCGTCCGAAGGCAAATGGCAAAAATGGAAAAATTACTACAACAGTTCTGAGAAAGATCCTCTTAAAGCCGCACTCAAATTTTCTGCCCATTACAATGACTTTCAAAAAAATCCAAAATTGAGTTCTTCTGCACGCAAAAAGCTCATGCCGTATTTACTCCCCAAAAAACACGCGGTCAAATCGCATTTGGATAAAATCTTTTTACACGCGAGAGCAACTCAAAACCCTCAATCTTTGAGCGATGCGAATTTTCAGGTTATTTCTGTTCAGGGAAGAAGCTTTATCCACGTCCTTGCTCATCCATCTTTTCCTCATTATTTACTCAAAGTTGTTTTGGATAACGAATTACGGAAAAAACGCAGTAAACCAGAGTGGGAATGGTTTGCACGACGCTGCGAATATGCCAAAAAAGTTGCCGATTTGATCGACAAACACCATATAAAGTCGTTTACTGTGCCAAAAAAATGGGTTTATCCACTTCCTTTGAAACCTTCTCCCCCTTCCTCAAGTGCTTACAAACAAAAACCAGTGGCTTTAGTTGTGCAAAAAATGAATCTTGTCCCTTATCAAGAAACACTGGATACGTGGAGAAATCAAATTGGGCAGGAACAATTGAAAGAATTATACACGATTGTCAGCAGGTTATCTAAAGTGTCTATTCGTCCGGATAACCTTCCTTTAACAACATCCGGAAAATTTGCTTTTGTAGATACTGAATATGTACGAGGCTCCCCTTCTTATGGATTTATCCGCCCATATCTTTCAAAGGAAATGCGGGTATACTGGGATCGCCTCGTATCAAAAGGAGGCAAATAAGCCTTTGCTCATGAGGAAAGGGATTAAAGTGAGATTGTTATGTGCGCGTACATAATCCACAAATCCCTTGCCCTGCTCATTTTTTAGCTTCCAATCCACCCCCCGCTTTTGCAAGAATAGAGCCAAGGCCAAGCTTGTTTCTTTATTGCCTTTAAATTTTGCGAGAACAAAAAGCAAAAGTAAAAAAGGGATTTCTTCTTTTTTCTTATCTTGGTAAAAAATGAGGGCCTGATGAATAGCTCTTTCTCTGGCATCTGTGGAAAAGGATTTATAAAGCTGGGAACTTGCTTTTTCAGCTTCTAAAAGCCATTGCTGGGGATCCTCTGTCTCATTATTTAATCTAAGCGTATCGAATTGATCAACAAGTAGCATCATCCGAAAAATAGCTTTTCCGCTGGCGATGGCACAGTTTCCAACTTTTTGTGCTTTCAGCTTGCCTTCCACAATTTGCTTCAAATCCAATCGCGAATGAATTTTTTTTCGATCCTTTTGCACAAATTCGAGTGGACGCTTTTCTCCCCGCCGCATCATTTTAACAAGCTTAGATGTTAAAGCTGCATCGATTTTGTAAATCTTATATCCCGAAGATTCTCCATCTTCATAGAGTCTCCCTCGATTGACTTCTACATAAAAACCCTTGTAAAGTAATCGATAGCAAGCATGCCCGACCCATCCCGAAGTCAATAAAACCATTTTTCCTTGCTGATAGTCTGCTATTATTTCTTCTTCGGTCTTTGAAGATGTTCGATTCAACCTCACATTTTCAAGGCCATCTAACATTTGCTTTTGAGATGCAACATTCGGCCATGCACAAATTGGTTGGGTCAAGGGTTCACTGAAAAATTTTTCAACGCTTTCCTTTAAGGCTTGTATCCCAAATCCATAGTTCATCCCTTCCCATGCAAATATATGCGAATCGAGTGTTGATTTTCCACGCAATGCGAATAGGTTGCTAAGATTTTTTTGAATTCGAATGTTTTGGCAACGCTCTAAATTCGCTCCTCTCTGAAGCAAGTAGTGGGCACATTCTTCATTGCCTTCTGTTAAAGCCACAAGCAAAGGAGAAAATCCCCACTTGTTAGGTTGATCTATTTCAACCTGGTTTTCAACAAGTAGCTTCACTAATGAGAAAGATTCAAATGCAGCTTCAACTAAAGGATCAAAATCTCTTTTTTTTATTATAATACCCTGACCGATTAAAAATTTGACAACCGCTTCTTGCTTTCCTAGAACTGCGGCGATTAAAAGGCTCTCTTTCGATTTTTTATCGAGTTTTTTTAAATCAAGAGATTGAGAAACAAGCTTTTGAAGAAATTCAAGAAATCCGAAGTAACAAGCCAGATCAAAAAGCTCATTTTTATATTTAGGATGCAAGGATCCAGGCAAACCTTCTTTTACGAATAACTCGGCCAACTCCCGATTTTTATTGAGTGCTAAATGAAAGAAAATTGCCTTCACTTGTTTTTTTGACGCGCGAAATTGAGCTCCCTCTTGAATCAAATATTGAGCGACTTCGATTTTTTTATAAATAAATGCCGCGGCTAAAGGTGATCCCTGCTTTGTTTTGCAATTCAATCGCACATGATTGTTAAGAAAAAACTGAACGAGAGGAACATGGCCGCATTCAATCGCTAATATGAATAAAGTCTCTTTTCGTTTGCGACTATTCAACCATTGAGATTGTTGCATCTGTGAGACGACTTCTAGGCGTCCTAAACGAACCGCCAATTCCAAATACTCGCTTTGCTCGGAGGTTTTAGTGACTGAAGGCAAAAATTGTTGGACTGCGAAAAGATCGTTTTCTTTAACTGCTTTATAGAAAAGGGCTTTGAGAGAAACATCATGTCGCTCTTTTTTTTCACTCGCATGCAAAAAATCAACAGTAGGGATTGCATCTTTTGCGATTACACTTGAAAAAGTGGAGGCTATTTTTTTATGTGACTCTTGTTTTTCACCCATAACCCATTTTTTTATACACGTGCGCTCCGAACCCGACAGAAAGATATAAGCTAACCACCGAATCGCCAGTCCATAAATTTTTTTGGGCGTCGACTTTTTATTTAACTCGTTGAAACTTTCTTGGATATACTTAGCATAAGTAACATAAACTTTATTCTGAATTCTATCTAACATTTGAGAATCTATTGAATTTTAATAATGATATAATCATATAAAAAAATATATCTAAATTCAATTAGAAAGGTTTGCTAATAATGATAAAGTACCTATTTTCTCTTTTTATTTTTGGAACATTTTTTAATTTATTTTCTGAAAATTTTCCTTGGAGCAACTCGAGGCAAGACTATTTGATTCAGCAAGCTCAAATTTTTTTTAATGAGCAAGAGGGCAAATATCCCAAGCTTGCGTATCCGATCACAAAAAATCAACTAGAGGTTATTTTTCAACTTTTTAAAAAATCTGAAGTCGAGATTATCGGTTATGGAAGTCTTATTCATCCTGCATCGGCACTTAAAACAGTTAGCCAACAGGCCATCCAAACGTTTCAACCGATTGTCGCCTTTGGTGCAAAACGTGTATTTGAAAGAGATGTCGCTCGGGTTGCCCATTGGGGAAAGCAAATCCGCATGAATGACACTGGCATGTTAAATATCTTTCCAACTCAAAATCTTCGCTCCATGTTTAATGGCATTTCGATGAAAGTCGACATCAACGAATTATTCCAACTTACTGAAAGGGAGATTGGATATGATCTCATTCCTTTAGTCACACTCAACTGGAATGATGCCATCAATGAAAATAATCTAACCCCTGCCTTTTTTATTGGGTACGCTTTTTCAGCATCAGATCAACCTCGCCAAGGAAAAATTTATATCTCTACATGCGTTAATCCTGTCCCAGGGTATAGCTATGCTTCTATGGAAGGAGCTGAACATTACGGCAAAGCATTTCTGAATTTTTGGATCGATACGACACTTCTTGCAGATCGAAAAACGCCTTTCATTCTCTGGTTAAAAAACCCACAAATCAATTGTGATTGCAAAAAAGGATGCCTTCTACCAACAAAAATGAATTGATAAAAAACATTTTTGTTCCTTTTCATTTATGATTATTTCAGGCACAATTGGCGCATCTTTTGTTTGAATGAAAAGCTTTGATTTTGTGGGATCTCTGAGGATTACGTGATGCATCAACCAACAAAAATCTCCTCACATTTAAAAACACCTGCTCCGGCCCATTTTTATCACCGGACGGACAGTTTATTGTTTCAATTTATTTTATGCGAATTCATTGCTGTTCATCGCGAAATTGAATTGATGAAAAACACCATGCTCAAAATGCCTCAATCAGAATCAACTTCTGAAGAGGAATTTACCTCTTTTTTAAATGCATTCACTCTGACGGCTCGTAACTTATCAGGTTCAGCCCAAGAACAGATGCGTTTTTTCGCGTGGAATTTAGAAGTAGGAGCCTTAACGAAATTGAGAAATTATTGTACGTTCTTCTCTCAAAATAAAGAAGATTCGGATAAGGCACCTATCCTGATGCAACGCTATGCGAATCGCGCTTGGCTGCTTTGTTTACAAGCTTTAGATTATGTGCGTGTTCTCCAACATAATCTGGTGGAGCCGATCTTGCCCATTGAGAAAATTCCAGAAACAAAAAATCTCTTGATCCTCACTGTAGAAAAAATATTCGGCCAAATCCAACGTCTGACCCGTCTGATAGCGCGCGTTTCTTTAACCTTTAGTCGGGATGAAAATATTTTATTTTACATTCTTCAGCAAAAAGAAGAATTTGATCAAATTTACGAAAAGAATTTTGTGAATAAAATTTTCGAAAAAATGTTCCAAAATGGGGTCCCTGAAGCGGGTCAATTTTTGCTCCAAAAATATGGAGAGCGAGGATTCTTTGATCTTCTCCCCCTCATTGCGAGCAAAATCACGGACCTACAAGTCGTTGTTTTAACATGATGGATATTGAAAAACAGTTTGCTGACCTTTTAACTCTCACTCAATTGTATGTGTTTCAAGAGCATCAGCTAAAAGATTGGACACTGGCGGAATCACAGGCTTTTACATATTTTAAAAAGCGGGCACAATCCCAAAAAGAGGCTAAACTTTCCCCAAAAACAGCACCAATCAATCCCTCTTTTACTCCCCTCCCCATTGCAGCGACTACTCCACAGGCCCCTCCTAAAAAAAAACCTTTGTTATCTGCTATTCTTGCAAAAGAAGAAAATAAGACAACTTTAGCTAAAGAATCAGAAGCCTCACCTGCAAAAACTCAGGCAGAATGGCATTTAGAACTTCCGCCAACTCCTACGGCCGATTCTTTTGAGCCATTTCATGCGGCGTTTCAAAAACTTTTTCCTGCGAGAACTCTGACAACACATATTCCCGATGATGCGGAAGCTAGACAGAAAAAAGAGTTATGGAAACTTCCTCAAAGCTCTCCTGCAGTGATTATTCTTTCATTTGGTGAACCCTCTAAGCTGTCTCTTTTTCTGCAAAATTTAGCAAAAGCCATTGAACATCTTGTTCCACAGCCAGTTGAAATACGTTCCGCTTTTTCCATTGAAGCTTTAAATGAGTGGAGCGCTCTTTTTCAATCTCAAGATTTACGCCTTATCATTGCAACAGATGCTGGAATTCAAAGCTGCCCCCAGCTGATCCCTTTTTATCGAGAAACACAAAAGCAATCCCGCCACTATTTAGATCGCATCCCCTTACTTCTATTGTCTGATCTCTCTTTATACTTAAAAGAACCCAAGCTAAAGCTTTCGTTATGGCAAGTCTTGTGTGAAATGTTAAAAAGCTGAAGGCTCCTGTGAAACCCCAAAAATTTACGAAATATGCAGCCGTCATTCTCGATGTTGCCATTGAAAAGACGCTCGATTACGGAATCCCTGAAGATTTAGTTCCAGAAGCTAAAAAAGGGGTACGGGTTGAAGTTCCTTTGCGTGGCAGCCTACGAAATGGCTACATCATGGAAATCAAAGAAACTGCAGATTATGCAAGAGTATCCCCTATCCAACGCATTTTTCCAGATGTTCAAATTTCGGAAGACCTTTTCGAGCTCGCTTTATGGATCTCTCGCTACTATTTAGCTCCCCTATCGCAGGTTTTCAAAATTCTTGTCCCCTCTAGCATTCGCAAAGACATGCAGCATAAGCAACAGCTATTCGTCATGCGAAAGCAAACTCGTGAGCAATTAAAAGAGGTGTGCGAGACCATCCGCAACAAGCACTCCGCTCAAGCTGCGGTGCTAGATGAGATGCTACTAGTCAAAAAAGGGATTCTACTTTCAGAGCTCTTAGAAAAAACGGGTGGTTCGCGAAGCCCTGTCGATACGTTGGCGGCTAAGGGATACCTTCTTGTCGAACCCGTGCGCATCGATCGCTCCCCTCTGATTGGAGAAGAGTACCTCTTAACAAAACCCAAAATTTTAAGCGCAGAACAACAAGAGGCTTTTACCAAAATCGCGCATTCTCTTGAGGCTGGTATTTTTCAAACGCATCTTTTATACGGAATCACTGGCAGTGGTAAAACGGAAGTCTATTTACAGGCTATTGAAAAAGCCCTGCAGATGCAAAAAAGCGCCATTATGCTTGTTCCAGAAATCTCATTGACTGCCCAAACAATCGAACGTTTTAAAAGCCGTTTTCCCGATAACATCGCCATTTTACACCATCGCTTAAGTCATGGTGAGCGTTTTGATGAATGGCATAAAATCCGACGGGGCGAGGCTCGCATTGTAATTGGAGCACGTTCTGCTGTATTTAGCCCTGTCCCCAACTTGGGCTTAGTGATTGTAGATGAAGAGCACGAGCAGTCGTATAAGCAACAAGAAGAATCTCCTTGCTACCATGCCAGAGACATCGCAGTCATGCGAGGCAAGATCGCTCAGGCTACCGTTCTTTTGGGAAGCGCTACCCCTAGCATCGAAAGTTACTACAATGCAATCAAAGGAAAGTATGTTCTCAGTCTTTTAAAAAAAAGAGCCGAATCGTCCTTGCTTCCTTCTGTCACAATTGTCGATATGAAAAGGGAGTTTGAAAAAGCAAAAGGATTTACCAACTTTTCTGAACTCCTTCTAAATGAAATTGAAAAGCGGTTAACTACGGGTGAACAGACAATCCTTTTTCTAAACAGACGTGGCTACCACACCACCCTAACATGCCCAAGCTGTCAAACAGCAATAAAATGCCCACACTGTTCGTTAGCTCTCACGTTTTATTATTCGCGCAATAGCCTCTCCTGCCATTTGTGTGATTTTACCATCTCCCCTCCACCGTCCACGTGCCCCAACTGCAAAAAAGATACTCCCATGAAATTCCAAGGAGTAGGGACAGAATTAATCGAACGCTCTTTGCATGCGATTTTTCCGGATATTCGAACGATCCGGATTGATGCAGATACAACAAAACACAAGGGCAGTCACCAAAAGCTCCTGCGAGACTTTGGCACAGGCAAAGCCGACGTTTTGATCGGGACGCAAATGATCGCCAAGGGTTTGCATTTTTCTGAAGTGACCTTGGTGGGTGTTTTAAATGGCGATGCCTCTTTAAATATTCCCGATTTTCGCTCCTCTGAAATTGCCTTTCAACTGATGACGCAAGTTGCTGGTAGGGCGGGCAGAGGGATCACACAAGGAAAAGTGATCATCCAGACCCATATTCCAGACAATTCCACAATTCAACTGGCTTCTCAACAAAACTATACAGCCTTCTTTGAAGAGGAGATTTCATCACGCGAGTTATTTAATTTCCCCCCCTTTAGTAGTATGGTCAAGCTGAATTTTTCAGGTTCAAATGAAAAAGAAACTCTCGAGTTTTCCCAAATTTTTCGCAGCAAGTTGCAAACGAATCTCCCCGAAATATTCGTTTTAAGCCCTGTCATTCCTTCTGGACACGCAAAAGTAAAAGATCGTTTTCGCTTTCAATTTTTGGTGCGCGGTCCAAGCATCTACGCGGCAAATCAGGCAATTAAAACAACCCTTCAACGTACTTCTATTCCCCATGGGATGAAACTTTTGGTGGATGTAAATCCGCTCACAACCTTCTTTTAAAAAAGTATCTACTGCCTCAATAAAAATGATTGCAATTTTGTCATATAGCCCCTATCACATATGGGTAGGCTGTATCTACGTCGATTACAGCACTAAATGTTGATAATTAGCACCTTTAACTGAGATCACCAGATGTTTAGAATCACTTTTTTATTTTTTTTGATCTTCTCACATCTTTTGTTAGCTGAGCATATGATGATTATTGGAATTGCAGGAGGCACAGGTTCCGGTAAAACACGGCTAGCAAAACAAATTCAAGAAGCTTTTGGAAATCAAGCTTCGCTCATCGAGCAGGATTGCTACTATAAAGACCTCTCAGATTTACCTCTTTCAGAAAGAGCCAAAAAAAACTTTGACCACCCGACCTCGTTAGACTTCGAATTATTGCAAACACATTTGCTGCAATTAAAAGCTTGGCAACCCATCTACAAACCCCATTATGATTTTAAAACACACAGCCGGACCCAGGACACCACCTTGGTTTTTCCAACCAAAATTGTGATTATTGAAGGGATCCTTTTGCTGTCTATTCCAAATATCCGAGAACTTTTGGATTTAAAAATTTACGTGGAAGCAGAAGATGATATACGGATCCTGCGTCGCTTAGAACGCGATATCAAGGAACGTGGAAGAGATTTTACAAGTATCAAAGAGCAGTATTTAAAAACTGTCAAACCGATGCATTCAAAATTTGTCGAACCGAGTAAAATTTATGCAGATGTGATTATTCCCAGCCATGGAGATAACTCACAAGCCCTTCAAATGATTATTTCGAGGCTGAAAGACGCTGTCGATATCTCTTTCTAAAAAACGAGGCATCCTAAGATGCCTCGTTTTTTTTAGAGCATATAAGAAAGCGTCCCTAAAACGCTATACGAACGCCATTTAGCCCCATTGAAAGGGGTTGCGCCCTTGCCAAAGATCGAGTAGATGTAATCCATACCATGCCACGTGTTCATGCGTAGAAAATTTCCTTCTAATCCAATTAACCAACCACAATCAAATTGATACTGCGTTCCTAAAGTATAAAACGTCCCTGTGGCATGCGCCTTTTGTCTAAAATCTTTTAAGAAATCCCAGCGTAAATTCCAATGTCCTTGCCCCTTATAATGTGCCCAATGGTATTCAAACGTCCCGTACAAGGTCCAGCTTCCCAAGTAACAAAACAGATCCCCTCCAACCCAGGGTCCATCCCATTTTGCCCGGTAGTTGCTATGTAGATTAGAAATTTTCCCTGGTTCTCCATCAAAATCAATGGTTTGACGTCCATGAAATTGTCTTAAATGGAGTTCGTGATGTGACCATCCGGCTAGTGGAATAATTTTAAGCATTTGGCAAAACCAGGTAGTTTGAAAGCCTATTGCAGCGGATAGATCAAAAACCTCACCTTTACCAGCATCGTTGATTGAACGAGAATATTCTTGCTTTCTTCCACTCTCTAGATAGTCTGAATCTCGATTCTGCCCATGGTAAATCTTCCCATAATCGCCTTTAAAGCGGGCTGTAATTGAACATATAGAAATTTTACCAGTTCCCATAAGATTGTAACTGCATAAATCTTTCCACGTCAGCTCCGATAACACATCTGGATTTCCTCCAGGAGCAGAGATGGACCATCTAAAGCGATCTTCTCGATAGCCCGCACCGATTTTATAATCCAAATCAATCAAAGCGCTTCCATTGGCAAAAAGCATCATTAATGCAATTAATACAACCCAAAATCTACACATAAAATTCCTTTGTTCTATATTCCAATAAATGTGGCATAAAAATTACGCTTTTTCAGAAAAATTTTACAATCAAAATTATTCGATTCGTTTCATTAAATTCCCTTTCAGCCTTCTTTCAGAAGATAAATGAGTCCTTGATTCGAATTCTTCTTTTTCCTTTTTTTTCGAACGCAAAAGTCAGCGCTAAAATAGGGGGCGCAAAAACTGTATTTTTCTCTTTTTTAACGTTTATTCTAATCACGGATATTGCTATTCTGTTTTTGCCAAAGATATGCGAAAGCTGCACTCTTGAAAAAGTGTGTAAAAGGCTAAATAAAAAATTGTTGATTCTTATACGTGGGAAATAGAAAAAGCGCCCAGATTTAACGCCGATCTGTGATGTGCATAGGGCATGTCAAAACAGTATAAGAAAAGACGCAAGGAGAAAAGTAACATTAAAAACTGACAACAGGCTTGAAAAAGTCTAACTATAAAGGGCATTTAATGAAGTGGCTTTGTTTAGTTTTAGTTGCCACGGCTAAAGCAGCGTTGCTTGATGCGCAGGAAGCGATCACATCCACCCCTTGGATATCAGACAGTGAAGAAGGATTCTTTTCTTTTCACCGCTACGAAGAGACTTCAAGTGATAGTTTAGGGCAAGGATTTCCAGATAGTTCTGAGATGACTTCTTTAAGCATCACTGCCAATATTTTGTTAGGAATTGCCCTTGTCTACAATTTTTTATCACGTAAAGTGCTTGCTTTGCCTGATAATTGGCAAAAAGAGCAGGCGACAGAGCAAACCGTCGTTTTAACGCATTCAAAAAATCCCCTCAAGTACCTCTCTCATTATATTAAGACCATCCGACGTGTTTTTGGAATTTGGATTATCCCTCTTATCGCTTCTATTACCTTTCTCTACGATTGGAAAGCAGCTATCAATTTTCTCAATACACGCAATTACACAGAAGCTCTGTTTATTTCGGTTATCATGACCATCGCATCTTCACATCCCATTATGAACCTCGCAGAATCTTTTATTCGGAAAGTCGCTTCTCTCGGGAAAGAATCTCCAGGAGCCTGGTGGGTCTCTCTACTAACGATAGGGCCCATTTTGGGGGCAGTTATCACGGAAGCTGGCGCAATGATTGTGACCTGCTTGTTACTTGCTAAACAATTTTATACACGCCCTGTTAGCCAGAAACTCGCTTATGCCACTCTCGGTTTATTGTTCACACATATTTCTCTGGGAGCGATCATGACAAATTTTTGCACCCCGGTTGACTGGATGCATGCTGAACAGTTAGGTGAAGAAGAAATTCTCACACTTGTTATGTTTAGTTGGAAATCCCTTTTAGCCATTTTTACATCCACCATATGTTATTACCTGTACTTTCGAGATGAATTTGCCGAGTTAGCAAAAAAAGAGCAGCATCGAGTTTCTGAAATTAAAAATTCTGTCCCATGGTGGGTGACAGCAACACATGCCATCTGCCTCATTGGAACCATTCTTTGTCTCTATCATCCGACTATCTTTATCTGCATTACATGCTTATTTCTTGTTTTTCATGAAATTACCCACCCCTATCAGACTCGCTTGAAATTGCGCCCTCCCATGTTGGTAGGTTTTTTCTTCTCAGGACTCGTCATTCATGGTGGATTACAAGAATGGTGGATTACCCCCCTACTTGAAAGAGTCGATGCTTTGATGCTGACTGGCGCATCTTATATGTTTGGATCTTTCATTGATGGAGCCACATTAACCTATTTGGCAACCTTGCTCCCGTCCTTAAATGACGCGACAAAATATTCTGTGATTGTTGGAACTCTGGCGGCGGGAGGATTAACTGTCATTGGCCATCCACTGAATTCAGAAAAAGATACCCCACAAAATTCTCACTTTTCCGAAGGGATTTCTCCCAAAAAGCTTTTCTGCGCAGCTTTATTTCCCATGTTCGTGACAGCATCTATCTTCTTTATATTTAGAGTGTAACAAAGCTAGCATTTCCTCAGGCATTTTAAGCCTGAGGAAACTCGCACCTCGTTATCTAAAAATGTGCTGCAAATTAAATGAAAGGCCTGGTCTATAAACAGGAGCCTGTGGGTACACATAGACTTCTTCATAGTATGCATGTGGAAGAACAGCGCTTCCAATGGAGGAAGGATTGACCGGAGATACTTGCACCGGCAAAGGTCGCACTGGCAATACACGAATAGGACGAGCCGCAACAACTCGTCTTTCAACCAACACGGGTTCTGGCTTTGGAGCGACAAAAAGACTTCCTAAATTAATTTGAAGAGAAGTTGATGTCCGGCCTCTCGCCTCGAGCTGGGTAGAACCAATCGCTAAAAGAGTTAAACAAATAGCTAAATATTTTATTATTTTCATGATATCGCACCTACAATATGTAAATTCAAATGGCTGTATGAAAAACTTCCATGCAGCCAAGTGAAATAAATTGTATGCGAAAACACTTATTTTTTAAAGCAATAAATCGTTTAAATTAAGTGAATTAAAGAGTTGAAGAAATTTCATAAATCATAAAGACATTTGCCACAATTTCGACATTTCCCGCTTCTATGGGTGTACTGTCTCCTGCAAAGCTTTTAGTGGATAGTATGTTGTAACGCGGTGTTGGAAAACTTTCACCAGCCGACCCAGAATTCAACTCCAATACACGCACAAGTTTTACACCAGTCGCCTGAGCCAATGTTTGCGCATCCGCCATCGCATTTGCTGCTGCTGTTTGAAGCGCTTCCGCACGGTAAGCACGAACATCCTTCACTGTAAATTGAATGGAATCAATTGAATTGACACCTGCACGATTAGCCGCAGCGATTAAATCCCCCGCTAGCTTCAGTTTTTCTGTCGAGACAGATAAGCTATTTATCACTTCATACCCTTTAATAGTCTGATCAGAATATCTAGGATGAATGTTAAATTGCCCTGTCTTGTATTCATCTTGGGTTAAGCCTACACCCTTTAAAGCTTCAATGACTTTTTGCATTTTTACATTGTTATCTGAAACAGCTTTTTCTGAATTCGCATCCTGCGTCACAACACTGATGCGTACCATCATTTTTTCGGCAGGTTTATGCAGGCGAGCTTCTCCATTAACCATAAGCTTGGCAGGCTCATTTTCTTTGGATATTCCCGTTTGAGCCATTCCAAATGTCAAAAACGCAGCAATAGCATAATTTAAGAATCTCATGATTTTCTCCATGTTTTCTTGGTTTTGTCTCTTTATTGTTTATTAAAAAGTTATTCAAATAACACTTTTTAAACAATTTAGAGATTATTCTGCTATTGTCAGTATACATTCGACTAAGAATTAGAGACAAACCCTAAACGCATTTCTCAATCTATTTAAAATTTCTTTACTTGACCATTTAAAAGATTTATAGTGGAGCACTTTCATGGAGATGAATCTATGCGCGGGTTACTTCATCATTTCATATCTTTTCTCTGTCTATGTTCATTAAGTGGCTGTGGAATTAAGTCAGCGTCCCCCTATGAACCAATGATAGAAAGCATCGAATCACCACCGCAACGCCCCAATCTTTTATTTGCAGAAGAAATGGAAAAAGGGGCTTATAAACTTTTTGTTGATCAATTAGATGCTTCACAACATTACCTCTTGTACGTGCGTGGAAACGTGAATCGTGATACGGATTGCCAAGAGGTTCTCATTCATCCCGATGGAACAGTATCTCTTACGTCTATGCCTGAAAAAAGACTTGTGCTTTCTTTTGAACCCACTCTTTTAGGGGAATCATTTGATGTTTTTTTATTGTCTATGGACAAAACCCTACTAGGCCTCGCCCATTTGATCCCATTTCCTGTAATAAATACGCAGATTGAAGGATATTCAATTCAAGGAGAAATTTTAAACCAAACCGCAGAATGTCTCTTTTTTACAGCTTCCGGCTTTGATCCAGAGGAGGAAGTGTTAATGGCTTCTGGCTTAAATGACGAGGATGGCCATTTAACCAAGTATACTGCCTCAAAAGATGGAATTCTCCGTTTTATCGAAAATCCTGCATATCGAGGCCGCCGAGGTGGAAAAAGAAAACTCCTCATGATAGGTAAAAAACAAAGAATTGAAGCCGAATATTTATGGGGCACAAAACTACTCGATTATTCCCATGCTTTTTTTCAATCTAGAACCAAGTCAGACTCAACATAATAAGGAATTGCTAGCATGCCTGAAGCCACTAATAACTATAAAAAACTCCACGAAATTTCACGCCAGACACGCATTCTGGAAGGGATTGATTCCTTACTGCACTGGGATCAAGAAACCTACATGCCCGAAGATGCAGCTGCAATTCGCGCTGAACAACAAAAAATTATGGCAGGTTTAGTCCACAAAGGAAGAATCGCTAAGCCATTCGTTAATGCCCTGGCAAAGCTCATCGATATCAAAACAGGTAAAGTTCTAGTAAAAGGACTTGGCTCTGCAAAAAATGCGGCTCTAAAAGTATGGCGACGGGAATATTTAAAAGAAACGGCTCTTCCCACTCAATTTGTGGAAGACTTTGCTAAACTGACCTCTCAATCTGTATTGGTCTGGCGCTCTGCTCGACAAGAGAATTCTTTCCGCCGTTTTGCGCCTTATTTGGAAAAAATTATTCAAATGAATCGCAAAAAAGCCGATCTTCTGGGCTATAAAGAACATCCCTATGATGCTTTGTTAGATGCCTATGAACCAGAAATGACCACAAAACGGATAACCCCCATTTTTTCTGATTTAAAACAATTTCTTGTTGGGCTAATCAAAAAGATCCAACAAAAAACGCAAATTGATGACCACTTTCTGTTTGGCAAGTTTTCTGAATCCAAACAAATGGCTTTTAGTCAAAAAATCTTAAAAGGGATGCATTATGACATGCGTCGGGGAAGGCTCGATTTTTCTATCCACCCTTTCTCTTCAGCTGCACACCCCACCGATAGCCGTATTACAACACGCATTCATCCCTCTTCTTTATTAAGTAACGTACGCTCTGTGATGCATGAAGCTGGACATGGACTTTATGAAATGGGACTCCCTATTAACGAATATGGCTCACCTTTGGGCGAACATGCCTCGCTGGGAATCCATGAAAGCCAATCCCGCTGGTGGGAAACGCGCATTGGACAAAGCTTACCTTTTTGGGAACATTATTTTCCGATTCTGCAGAAGGAATTTAAAGAATTTCAAAAGGTGTCATTAAAAGAATTCTACAAAGCTTCCAACAAAGTGGAGCCTACCTTTATTCGCGTAGAAGCTGATGAAGTCACCTACAATTTGCATGTCATTTTACGCTTTGAAATTGAGAAAGCACTCATCGAAGGCTCTCTCCCGATTAAAGAAATCCCTGAGGCATGGAATGCAAAGTTCAAAGAGCTGCTGGGCCTTGTGCCTTCAACAGATGCAGAAGGATGTCTCCAGGATATTCATTGGTCTCTTGGTTCGTTTGGATACTTTCCCACTTACACATTGGGAAATTTATATGCAGCCCAATTTTTTGCAACATTCGAACAAGCATTTCCAAAATGGGAAAAAAGCGTTGCCGAAGGAGAGCTGGAATTCATCAAAGAATGGTTAGAAAAGTCGATTTTCCAATTCGGCAGACAATATTCCAGCTTTGAGCTAGTCGAAAAAGTCAGCGACGCTCCTTTTTCTAGTAAATCCTTTTGCCACTACTTAGAAACCAAGTATAAAGACATTTATCGCTTTTAGATTTCTTCAAAGTTAGAAGGCAATAGAATCAAAGATTCTAAAATCGAGCTTTGGTATAAAGGGCCAAAAACTTGACGAATCATTTGAACAAAGTTTTCATATCCTAGCTCGTCTCTTAAAGACTCAATCGCCCGTATTGTGCTACTCAAACGATTGAAGCGATCAAAGAGCATTTGCCTTTCTCTAATCAATATCGCGGGAGCATGAATGAATAGATCCAATTCATTCATGTCTTCTTCTGACAGCTTAGGCTGTGAAAGTAGTTTCATAAAAGCAAACAGTTTAGCACTTTCTGCGGCACCGACATCTATCCCATCCTTACAAGTAAAACTAAAAGTCTGTGGCTTCACAATTTCAATGATTTTAATCTGCAGGAAAAGTTCAAATATTTCGATAAAATCTAATCGACTTTCCCGTGATAAAACATTTTTATTCGAGAAAAATAAGCGATGGATCGCATCTAAAAGATTGTTCGTAAACTCGGGGAAAAGCGCATTTTTGATTGACGATGGAAAGTAAAACCCTACACCAGAACTTTGCAAGTGCTCTTTAAAATGTTGAATAAAAGCGGAAGCATGGTTGTCATGATGATAAGGGGCTATCTGATGATAAAATTCGGTATCTTTTGGTAGAGTGACGACTGTTAACACAGCAGAAAAGTCAGGATGTCTTTGTAATTCCTCAATCGCATTGGATCGCGCATGTTCCTTCCAAGAGGTTTTATCCTGTAGATTGAATAACAGATGTCCTTTCTGTTGATTATTTTCGTTGTCTAAGTAAGTATAAGAACGCAAAAAAGCCTTAAATTCATCCACGACCGATGCTTTATTGATCACCTCTTGATAAGTGGGAGTTGGTATGCGCGTGTTTACGCAGCGCATATTATCAAAATACACGGTGTATAGAAGTGTGGGGATATTTCCCTGATGCAAAGGATCAAACGAATGATAGCCATCCTCTTCTAAGTTTTCCAAAACTTGAACTAACGGACCGTGTGTATGGGTTTTGAAAACTTTGCTCAAGGCATTGTAATCTTTAGTTAATTGGTTATAAATCTCTGTATGCCCATGATTGTTTGTTCCTTTACCACGCTGATTAGCGAGCTCACGAGCTTCAATAATCAAATTTTTTAAAGAGGGCATAAATCCATGAATCGCTTTCACACTTGAAAAAAAGCTGCGGCATAAAAATTGAGCCGTCTCTAGTAATAGGCCTCCCATTTTGTCAAACTCGCCAGGAGGATAGGCAATCAGTTTTTGAAACTCACGGGAATGTAAAGCATGCGATAAATACATTTGAAAGTCTTTAAAATAGCCAACACAACTTTTGGTGGGAGAATTCCGCAAAAGATGGGCGGATTGACCGCACAAAATAAGCGCCATAAATGCTTTTCTTAGGGTTGATATGAGTTCATTATCACGCTGTTCTGCACTTTCTCGGTAAAATAAGTCAAGCCGCGATCCAAACGAGCGCAAGATATTCCGTGCGGCACTATGTACAAAAAGATCAAAGTGGAAGCGCATGTCTGCCAATAGATCATTGCTAACTTTTTCCCCGAAATAATCGCCAAAATCACACAGAAGCTTCACATTCCGGATTAAACGAGGACTAAAAAAACGCGAACCATCTTCTTTTCTTAAAAAGAATAATTCATATTCGGTATCTTTCTTGACCGATTCCAGATCCACAAAGATATGTTTCGTTTTTTGGCCTAATCGACGTTCACTAGAGGGCTTTTCCTCTTTCAAAATATGACGTTTAGCTAAACCTAAGATCCATTTTCCTAGCAATCCATTGTCAATTTTGCGTGCGATATGTGTGAGATAAAATTCTTCAAGATCTTTATATTCTTTGGTTTCTGTTACACTTTCTTTAATCTTTCGGTTAAATAGATGGGTGAACTTATCAAGTTTTTTAGCTGCTTCTCCAACTAAGACCATTAAAGATTTGATTTCTTCAACGGCTTTTTCATCCGTCACATATCTGTAATCAGTTTGATAGAAGTTATGCAAATAGTTTAAAACCACTTTAAAAATGTCTTTCACCATGGAAATTGTTTGATCTGCGTTTTCAGGATGCAGCCAATGAACTGTCTTTAGGGTAATGGGCTGATTTTGAAAACTAAAATCATGTTTTTGCGTGATCCCGATTTCGCGATCGACTTCCAAATCCGCAATGTGTGAAAGTGTCTCTACTGCTTCTATAATGGACAAGCCACCATTTTCGCGCCTTTCGTATGTACTCATTCAAACACCTCTTTATATGCTTTCATTAAAAAAGTATTTAAAGCCTTAATACCATTATCACATTTTTTAAAAATTACTTAAACATTACCAGCCAACTTTATTAAATTATTTACTTTGACTATTTATTTGTTTTTTGATAGTTTTCGCCGATTTACTTTTTAAAGTTTTCAATCATTACAATTAATTAAAATTAATTGTATAATCCTAATAAATGCAACAAATGATAAGGAGGTCCCAATGAATCCTCTTAGTTTAAATCAGGAAGTGCAACAAACAGTCATAGATTCCCCTAAACAGCCTATCTCATCGGATCTCCCTGAGAAACATGTCGAACCTCAGGTGATGTCCTCGCATCAAATGATTAATTTTATCTGCGACAAATTCTTGGAAAGACAAACCATAAATAAGCAAATATCTGAAGCAGAGAATGAGCTAGATGACATTCCTGATCAAAAAAGTGAGGTTGCGAAGAAATTAAAAAGCAAAATCCGGGAATTAGAAAAGAAAGACGAACATCTAGAACAAGCCATGAAAGAATCAGAAGAACAACTCAAATCCCAATTCATAGAAGGTCGAGAGCTCCCCGTCACCCTAAGTCGTATGAATCTAGCTATGAACGATTCTCAAATTAAATATTTTAAAGGTATTTTAACGAGTAAAATAGGTCTGTGGAAGGCTTTTGAAAGCAGAGCAAAAGACACGATAGAAGAACATAAAGCCACAATTCTTGAACAATTTGGCAATGGCTCTAAGAATTCTGCCGATGTCAAATTTGATCTAAAAGTCCTGGGTGGCGATGACCACAACAATGGCCAATCCCCCCTCCTGGTTACTTTTACGTTTCCAGATAAATCGCCCCTAAAGGTTGTTTATAAACCCAGAAGTGCACAGACAGATGCCGCTATTCTAGATCTATTTGCCAAACTCAATAGTCTGCATCCCGACCTCAAATCCCATGGAGATCTTCCACAATATAAAATTCAGGATATCGATGGAGGGAAGGGTAGTATTTGGGAATTCATTGAAGGACAACCACTCCATACAGAAGCTTCGAGTACTATTAACAAAATACAAGACCAAGATGTTAGGATTAGAGCTGAAGAAAATCTGATCCGACTCGAGCAAATATGCAGTCGTGCAGGGATAACAGATCTCCATATGGAAAATGTTTTACTAACGCGCGATGGACAATGGGTTCCCATAGACCTTGAGGTAGTAGAACCTGGACATGCCACAGGTCTCTTGAGTTCTCAGGCATCTAAGGATCCAAAATTTTCACCAGAATTGAAACAGGATGAGATCATGCTGATCGACAAATTCCTTGATCAGCAGGAAAAACGTGTTTCACGCTATGTAATTGTAGCTACAGCAAGCTTTATTCAGGCAAGCACGGATCCTTCGACAATCGAGCCCATGGCACAAGAAGTTTTGGAAACTTTATCCAAAAACAATGAATTTAAACTTACTGTGGATCCAAAGCAGTTTATTAAACAGTTTAGTGCCTGTATGGAAAAAGGTGATGTCCCCTTTTTCACAAAAAATAGTGACGCGATTTGTTTTGGGCACTTTGCCGAAGAAAACATCATCGCCATAAGAAAACCAAATAAATGATGAGGTGTTGTCATGAGCAACCCATCAAACAGCGCAATGCTATACAATAGCAGCCTAGAGTTTTTAATGATTGGACGGACAATTAAAGAAACGACCACTGAAAACATCAAGAAAAAAGCACTTCAAATGGCTTCTTCCTGTCATTTTCAAGTATCGAGTATTTCAAGATTAGCGCGCCAATTAGCTAGCGAAGCGAGTAAAAATTTTGAATACCAATTGCGAGCCGAGTTTGAGGCCCACTCTTTCTCAAATTATCACCTGCTCGAGATCAAACTCTCTCAATATATTGAGAGTGGCCGTCAATTTTTCTTTTCAGAGGTCTATGGCGATCTTAGAAAGCTCATGCTTGAAGAAGCAAACAAAAAAAACACACATCTCGCCATGAAAGTTTAATGCCTGTCCCTTAAAGGACAAGCACTGCTAGAAGGACGCGTATTTTTTAAAAGGCCATCTATTGCCTCTTGTAGGGCTGCCTTATAACCTTTATAACCATTTTGAAAGTCTTCGGGTGTCAATGAATAAGAAACATCAGGTGTGACGCCTAAATTTTCAATCGGAGTCCCGTCTGTATGTCTCTCTAAAAGAGATGCTGTATAAGAATAGCCTGCTATTCCAAGCCTATTCGGATGACCGCCCCCGAGAACTGTTCCTCCAGCTCCAGCCGTTCGTGTACCAAAGATAAGAGCTCTTTGATTGTCTTGCAAAATGCAAGGAAAACTATCCCCACAGGAAATATCAAATTCGTTGACTAACACAACCATGGGCTTATCATAAGTGACAAATGGACTTGGCGCAATCGTATTCACAAGAAGATGCACGGGAGAAGTGACATATTTACCTTCTTCCCATTCACTTAAAACAAATTGAAAATACTGAATCACCGATTGCACTAACTCAAAAGAGACAGCATAACCATGCAAGCTAGGCCCGCAGACGTCTATCGCTTCTTCGTCATTTGTAATTTCTTTCAACGTATCTAATGTTTCTAATGCCTCCATCACTTCTTCTTGCGTAATGGCCATTTTATATTTGGGCAATTCAAGGGGTTGATCAGTTAAAAGACTCAATAATCCATATGAGTAAAAAACAGATCCCCCTGGATTGTTAACCTGATCGACCACTAAAGCTTGAGTACGAGGGTTAAAATAGTCAATCAATTTCGCAAATTCCACCACTTCATCATCCGTTCCATCATATGTCGCAATTCTGATATATCCAATTCTTTGTCGGCTAGGAGTTTCACAAATATAAGCATGGAAAGGACTATCTGGAGGGGATTGCCAAACGATGGATCCTAAAGGAGGGACAAAACTTTTGCGCGCCCCTAAATTATGGACATCTTCCACCACGCGGCTTTCCGGCTGGTTGAATTTGGCATACAAAGGGGTTAGCATCATTTTTTTATAATAGGGACGTTGAAAAAAAGGTTGTTTCTCAGAAATCCCACGTGCCACTAAAGAAGGCAAAGGAATTTCTTTTACTTGCTCTGGATGATATGTCCATGTTAAGACATACGATTTTTGCTCGCCTGTTTTTTTATGAATGAGGTCGACTTCCACATTGCCTTGAGGAACATCTTCTGCAAACATTCCTGCGCGTAAGGTTAAAGAACGTTCAGCAAATCTTTGATCCGTTTTTTCATTATGTCGATCATGCTCTGATCTGCGAAGATTTTGAACGAATTCATGGATATCTTGCCCGTCAAATGCGATGACCTCATCTCCGATAGACCAATCCAGACACTCTTCGGGAAGTTTTTCCTCATTGATCCATGTGATAAAATAGCGCCCCTCTGCGCCTTGCAAATGAAATGGTAAAGAAGCCATTTCTGTTGAATAAAACGAGACATTCACATGGTAGTCAGCGGCCGAAGTAAAAAGTTTATTCAAGATTTTATGGTAATCTTTCAATGTTGGAGAAGAAAGGGATGTGATTTCCGCTTCGGCATTATCAAATTGTTGGTTAAGATTCCACCCAAATTGAAGCAATTTCCAATCCGCAGGAACGTATTTGATCTGGAAATTTTTCCGAATAAAATGGAGATCTTCAACCATTTCCTGACGCAAAAGTGAATCTGAGGCCAAAAGTGCATGACAACTAAAAAAAACAACAACTAAATATAGATTAATAACGTATTTAATATTCATATGACCTGAGTATGATTAGACAACTTTCCCATATCGAAAGAGGTCTATTGATAAAAATAGAGCAAACCTTAAAAATAAATAAGTATATAAAACGTTTTTTGTTTCTGTCAATGTTACAACGCTTTTTTCGAAAAATATTTTACACTTACTGAGGAATGGTAACGATGACAAACTTTTTTCTGCAGCAATTGCTTGAAAATCCTGATAGCCTTCCACACCATGGAATTTGCCTTCCCATTTTCTCTTTACACTCCAAAAACAGTGGTGGCATTGGAGAATACACAGATCTTTTACCTCTCATTGGATGGTGTAAAAGTCTAGGATTTAACATCATTCAGTTACTTCCCATTAACGATACGGGATTAGAAACCAGCCCATATAGCGCGTTATCCGCATTTGCTTTAAATCCTCTGCATTTGGGACTCAAACAACTCCCTTTTTTCCACGATTTCCCCAAATTGATTCCATTGCTTTCTAAGCTGCAGGCTTTCAATCAAAATCAACGAATTCCGTACAAAGAAATTCATGAACATCGGAATGTTTTTTTGCGACAATACTTTCAGCTTGCCGGCCCCACTCTTCTAGAAGCAGCCGAGTTCCTTGAATTTAGAAAACAAAATCCTTGGGTGGACAAGTATGCCTTATTTAAAGCTTTAAAAATCCAAAGAAACTGGGAATCCTGGGATTTATGGCCTGAAAAACTCCGTTTCCCGACAGAAGAATATCTCAGCGAACTGCTTGTAGACATGCAGGATGAAATTTCCTATCACGTTCTTTTGCAATTTCTTTGTTTTTCCCAAATGGAAACTGTCAAAAAAGAAGCTGAAGCTCAAGGTCTCTTTTTAAAAGGAGATATTCCCATTTTAATTAACTCGCAAAGCGCGGACGTGTGGTTAAATCGATCCCTTTTCTATACACATTTGACAGCGGGAGCTCCACCGGATCAGTATAGTGACGTGGGACAAAATTGGGGCTTTCCTCTCTATAACTGGGATAAAAATGCCGAGACGGACTACGCGTGGTGGAAAAAACGTTTAGAAATTGCCTCCCATTTTTATCACTTTTATCGAATCGATCACGTGGTCGGATTTTATCGCATATGGGGTATCCCTTTTAATGTTCCTGCTAAAGAAGGAAAATTTTTTCCTGAAGATCGCTCCACCTGGATTCCTCATGGGGAAAAAATTCTTCAAATGATGTTAGATAATTGCCCCATGTTGCCAATTGGAGAGGATCTTGGTATGATTCCTCCCGAAGTGCGTGTGAACCTTCGCAAACTAGGTATATGCGGGACTAAAGTGATGCGCTGGGAAAGGATGTGGAATGAAGATCGTCGTTTTATTAAATACCAAGATTATATTTTGGAAAGCTTAACGACCATCTCTACACATGACTCTGAAACGCTTCAATTATGGTGGCGAAATAATCCTGCCGAAGCGCAGGACTTTTGCAATTTTAAAGGATGGGCTTATGAGCCAATCCTTTCACCTGCTCGCCATCAAGAAATTTTGAATGATAGTCATCATACGCATAGCGTTTTTCACATCAATCTCCTTCAGGAATATTTGGCCGTTATCCCAGGCTTAACATGGCCTGACTTAGAGGATGAGCGAATCAATATCCCGGGGGTTGTGTTGGACAGGAATTGGAGCTATCGTTTCAAACCTAGCGTGGAAGAATTGATTCAACATGCAGAGCTCGCCCATCTCATGAAAACTTTAACGGCTTAGAACGATGACACGCATTTTTTTATTTTTAGCATTATTTTGCTTAAGCTTATGCATGGCGGCATCCCCCCTCAAAATCCGCGCCTTGTTTCGCAGCTTGGATCCGAAGTCAATTACCCAGCATTTAGCTTTGTATGAACTCTATCCCGATTCAGTCGAAGGGCAACTCGCACTAAAAAAAGCGTGGGAGCTTTTAGAGGGATCTCCCCATTCTTCCACGCCAACTCCTCTCTCATCTATCGATCCCTCCATCATTCATGCGCTTATCGGACTCGTCAATAAGCAAGCGGATGAAACGGCCCCTCAACTATCTCTGCAAGAACTTCAACTCATAGACAGGCTAGCCTCCAAGCTGCCCAATCGCAAACTCAAAGGCTTTTACGCAACGACCGAAGCGGAAGTGTTGAATCTTCCCACAGAAGAAGTTGATTTGGCAAACGGACTTTTTTTGTCTCATTTAGAAGATGAAAACAAAGATTCAGGGAAAGTCTATCAAGCGATGATGGATCTCATGGCACTCCAAATCCTTGCTAAATTACCACCTAACGCAACACCTCTACAAAAAATTTCAGCTATTAATGCCTTCATTTTTTTCGATATGGGCTTTCGCTTTCCTCCTCACTCTTCCTATGCTAAAGATATTGACCTTTACACATTCCTTCCCTCTGTTTTGGATTCCCGACGCGGGGTCTGCTTAGGCGTTTCCCTTCTTTATATTTGTTTAGCTCAAAGACTATCTTTGCCCATCGAAATGGTCACTCCTCCCGGCCATATTTACGTGCGCTATAATGATGGCCAAAATAAGCTCAATATTGAAACAACAGCCAGAGGCATTCATATGCCTTGCGAAGAATATCTAGGAATCGATACGCGCGCTCTTCAGGAAAGAACAGTCAAAGAAGTAATCGGCTTAGCCCACTTTAACCAAGCGGCGGCCTATCTCAGACAAAATCAATATGAGAAAACGCTAATTTGTTACCAAAAAGCGCAACCGTATTTGCCGCATGATATGCTTCTAAAAGAATTAACGGGCTATACGCACCTTTTCCTAGGTAATTTTGATGAAGGGAAACAACTTCTAGAGGAAGTTAAAGATCATCTCCCGGACCATGCCGTGACAAAAGAAAATATGGCCGAAGACTATTTAAATGGGGCTGCGGATGTTGAAGGGATTAAGACCATTTTTATAGAAATTGATGAATCTAGAGATTCTCTTCTCAAGAAAAAAGAAGCTTTAGAAAAAATTGTGGAAAAATACCCTAAATTTCGCGCAGGCATTTTTAGCCTTGCTTCTACCCATCTTCAATTGCACCGCAGTCGCGAAGCTCTTTATTGGCTAAATGTTTACCATTCCCTTCACCCGAATGATCCAACTGTTGAATATTACTTAACAGTGTTGTGTATGGAGAGGTGCGAAGCAAATCAAGCTTGGGAACACCTTTTACGAGCAGAAAAAATGACAGAAGCAAGAGCCCACTTTCCTCGCGCCCTAAAAGAAGTCCGACAAGCTTTAAATCAACGGTGTCCTATTTAAAGGTTTCGTATGAAAATTTACACAAAAACAGGAGACAAAGGAGAAACATCCTTATCTTCTGGAGAACGCGTCCCCAAAAATCATCCCCTCATTGAAGCAATAGGAAATGTCGATGAGTGCAATTCTGCCATCGGAATGGCACTTTCGTTTATCCCTAAAAATCAGAAATTCAAAGACTTAAAGGCGCGACTCTTCCATATTCAACACACGTTATTTGAACTTGGTGCTCTTTTAGCCTCACCCCAAGATGAGCTCCCTGAGCTTGGAACAACCCTCCTAGAAGAATGGATTGATCAGATGGATGAAAAGCTCCCACCCTTGCATCATTTTATTCTTCCCAATGGTCATTCGGCTTCAACTTCTCTTCAACTGGCTCGCGCAATTTGCCGGAGAGCCGAAAGAGCCCTAACTAACGCTATTCAAAAAAATAACGCTTCTAAAGAAAGCTTAGTTTATTTGAATCGCCTTTCCGACTTTTTGTTCGTTGCGGCCCGTTTAGTCAATTTTATATCTGATAACCCTGAGACGATCTGGTTATCAAAATTAAAAAAACAACAACAAATTAAATAATTAAATTACACATTTTTAACAATTGTAAAACAAAAACGTCCGCATTATAATACAGATATTATACTATTGAAAAGGATGTTTTTTATGACCCATTTATATGTCGTTTCATTTAATAATGATCTGGATGAACAAAGAAAAATTTTTGTCAATTCAGATAAAAAACTCTCCTCTCTTGAAATCACATCTATAAAAAATAATTCGGAAATCATTCAAAATTTATTTAATGAAGCCGCCGAAGATAAGAAAATCTTGACTCTAGAATGGCAAAATCTACGCGTTAAATTACTTTCTGAAGAGGGAGCAGCTTCCGCTATTTCTCCTATTTCCGTCACAGAAATTGCAATTGGAGGTATGAAGAGACTCCGCGGACCTGCATTTAGTACAAAACTTCAACACATGCTTGAGCTAAAACCAGCTCGTATCCCTCTAGTAAAATTTGTTTGGAAATTGATGCTAGCGCCTTTGATCGGCATTCATCGCTTTATGCATAAAAATCGAGACGCGGTTCTTCAAAATTTAAGGGATCTTGATCAATCTTTCAGTTACGATTCTGCTAATCAGTATTTAAAAGATTATGAAGAACACCTGAACTTTTTACATTCCAAGGCAAATAGTTCCGAAGCTCTTGCACTTCACCTGAAAAGCATGCAGGAAGCAAGTCAGGTTCTTCGTCTGGCCCTTTTAGACTCTTCAAATAATACTCTCATTGAGGCATCCAAATTTCTTGCCTCACAGGCTTTTAATGCTCTTAAAAAAGATTCACAAGAAAACCAGTCGCTCCTCTCTTTACCTGGTGGATTTTATGAAAATGGAAAATTTCATCCTTTGCTCGCTAGCCTTTATCGAAACGAAAATAAAGAGATTCGACTTGAATTAAACTTTTTAGGGTACCCTCCTAGAAACGATTTACCAAGCACCTATAAGTTTGACGAATTGACAGAAGGACAATTGACAAATATCATTTTCAAATTATCCGCTCTCAGCACAAATGAGAAAGTCGCAGCCCCAACCAAATTGACTCGTCGAGAAAAAATACGACTTAAAGTTTTAAGACAATTTAACGTCGATGAACCTGGCAATGAAGAAAAGGCTCCAAAAGCTCAATTAAAGAAAAATTTCGACCCCACACGTTGGCTGTATGAAGCTATTGCAACTGACGGGGGAATCCCTGTTAAAATCTCAGGACCAAACGATATCACCTCTCGAAATTTAATCTCGATTATTGGAACAGATATCGAACAGTTTTTTCCAGAAGCCCCTGCTCCAGAAAAAGTCGAATTGTTGATTAAATTGGTAGAAGAACATTATGAAAAATATGTAAAAGCAAACCCTTATCTGACCTCTAACCAGCAAGAAAAAGAATTTCAACTGTTAAAATTTAAAATTAAAAAACTTGAAAATCATTTGATGAAACGGGTGAGCAAAGAAGATTACGAGATGCTCAAAAAGAGCTCTGCCTTTGATCTCTTTTTCAAGAAAATAGAACAATTGGAAATTCTTGCTGCAAAACAACAAAAAAAACAGCTCCTTAGTCGCGATTCCTTTATCGATAACCGCTTGGGCAAATCCTCTGGTGAATTTTCTTTTGCCGTTGATGGTCTTTCAAATGTGATGTCTCCAAAATTCGAAATTCAATCACAAAAAAGTGAAGACCTTCTTGCTGCATACGCACAAGAGCTCACCCACCTACGA
>NZ_JBFWIR010000045.1:0-27343 GCF_050255895.1 Parachlamydia sp. | reverse complement strand
CAATGATATTCAACAAATGAGTGCAGGCACTGGAGTTAATCATAGCGAATACAATCCTTCAAGCACTGAACCTGTGCAATTTTTACAAATTTGGATTTTGCCAAATCAGGAAAACATTCAGCCTCGTTACCAACAAATGCCACTGCCCACCAGTCTAAATGAATGGATATTAATTGCCTCTGAAAACGGACAACAAAATTCCATTAAAATTCAACAAGATGTGATGCTTTATACCGCCTCACTCGAAATTGGAAAATCCTTTGAAAAAAATATTCCTGATCATCGTTATGGTTGGATACAAGTCATTGAAGGTGAATTATCTTTAAATGCAGATACCATTCAATCAGGCGATGGCGTTGCCATTAATCCCGATACAAACTTAATATTAAAAGCAATAAAACCATCACGCATTTTATTTTTTGATATGAATTAAATTGATTAATTAATTTCTTTAAACTAAATTAAAATGACAAGGGATCTTATTTGAAAATAATTGAGTATTATGAAGCATTTAAATAAATAGCTCTATTTATGAGGTGTTTTATGACTAGCAAATATTTTTTTAGTCTAGATTCGATTAAGCCTCAAATCAATAATTCTGGTGGAAGTCTAATACATGTCACTTCAAATGAAACCCCCGGCTTTGTCAACATTTCGTTTGCCAGCCTAAAGTTAAATCCAAGAGGGTCCACAGAACCTATCTGGCATACAAATGCGAATAAAATCGGCTATTGCACAGAAGGTGAAGTTTTGGTGCAAATGCGCAGCCCTGATCAAGCGGAAGAATTTACAGTGCAAGCAGGGGAAATCTTCTTTATTCCTCAAGGATACATACACCGTGTAGAAAACATCAGTCAAAAAAATAGTGTCATTCAATTCGCATTAAATCATACACATCCAGAAACAATGCGTATTTCGAAAGCGATCGGATCTCTAGCAGACAGCGTCTTTAACTCTACATTTAATACCTCGTCTAATTTTGTTGATAGTCTTAAAAAAACACAAAATAATGAACTGATTAAAGTACTTTCTCAGTCATCTCATCCACAAACAAATGGAAAGAATGAGTATAAATTTGACATCAAAGATAGCAATAAACCGATATTAACCAAGGGTGGCTATCTTCAAATTGGAACAAAATCTACTCTGCCTAAACTAGAAGGATTGGGCATTTTGGGATTTGGATTGAATCCAAAAGGAATTGTCGAACCTCACTGGCATACAAATGCGGGTGAGCTTGTTTTTATTGTGAAGGGGAAAACTCGTATTACAGTACTTTCACCTGATGGACAATTAAATGTCATGGAGGTGAATGGCGGACAAGGCGCTTTTGCTCCGGCATCCCATTTTCATAACATCGAAAATGTCGGTTCAGAAAATGTGGAAGTGATTGCCTTCTTTAGCCATGCAACTCCAGACTATATTGGAATTGGTGAAGTGATCGGTTCCTACTCAAACGAAGTTCTAGGATCTATTTTCAATGTGTCCCCAAGCTATTTCGATGCATTCAAAAAAGAAGAAGAACCTCTCGTGATTGTGCCTATCTAATTGTAGCAATCTGCAGGCGGGTTATCTCCCGCCCCTCCATTTAATTTGGCCATTCTTATCTCTTTAAGGACTCGGGCCACATTTACTCGTCTTTTATGGTTACTCTTTTACAAAACATCGTCTTGGTCTATATAGACTGAAAAATGCCCATTTTGTAGGAGCAGTGAATGACTAAAAAACTTGAAGGAAAAATTGCAGTAATTACTGGTGGAAATAGTGGACTTGGTTTTGCCACAGCGCAATTGTTTGTTGAAGAAGGGGCTTATGTCTATATTACAGGACGTAGACAAAAAGAATTGGATGCAGCCGTTGAACGCATTGGTTACAACGTTAAAGGAATACAGGGCGACGTCTCCAATCTAGAGGATCTTGACCGGTTATACGCCACTGTCAAGGAAGAAAGTGGTCACATCGATATCCTTTTTGCGAATGCCGGGACAGGAGAATTCGCTTCCTTAGAAAACATAACCGAACAACATTACGATAAAATTTTTGACACAAATGTAAAGGGATTACTTTTTAGTGTGCAAAAATCGCTCTTCCTAATGCGTGAAGGCGGTTCAATTATCTTAAATGCTTCTATGGTAAGCTCAAAAGGGATCGAGGCTTTTAGCGTCTATTGTGCAAGTAAAGCAGCCATACGCTCATTTGCACGTTGCTGGATCCTTGACCTAAAGAAACGAAAAATTCGGGTAAACGTGATAAGCCCAGGCACGGTCCCCACTGAAGGCTATAGCAATGCCTTAAAATTAACCGCACAGCAAATTAGCCAATATGAATCTCAAACAGCCGTAGTGACGCCTTTGGGGCGAGTAGGCAAACCAGAAGAGGTCGCAAAGCCTGTTTTATTTCTTGCAACCGATGACAGCAGCTACATTACAGGTATTGAACTATTTGTAGATGGTGGTTTTGCACAAATTTAAAAAATGATATGAACATAATAAAAAAACTCAAAGATAAAGTCGCTTTAATTACGTGGAGGTCGCGTGGCATTGGTGCAGTGATCACTAAAAGGTTGGCTGAAGAAGGTGCAAATATTGCCATTAGCCATTCTAATTCAAGCCGATCAGTATAAGTATTTTGGGAAGCTCAATATCCTCGTCAACAATGCCGAGATAATTCTCCCTGAGACTCTCGGAAATTTTGAATTAGATCTTAAAGCTTTGGCACGTCAACAAATCATCCATGTCGATGGTGTTTACATTCTGGACTGAGCGAGATAAGATGATAATCGTAATTAATCATATCTTTGCCAAGCAAATAATTTGATCATGATCATTAATATCAATAGCTTCTAATAGATTGTAATTGAGATTTTTATCGATTAACTCATTTAAATCTACCATTCCGCTCTGCTTTGTCCAGATAAACGCTCTTCTGGAACCATATCCCAATCGTAAAAATCATTTACATCTCTATTCCCACTGATTCCAACAATATCTCCATTCCTATTAATTGAATAAGCAATGGAATCTTCGTCGTTTTCCAAATTTCCCAGATCAAATAATGAACCATTTTCCCATAAAAAAGCATGATATGAATATTTATTATTTTCCTTCTTAATATTTAATTCAGATAATCCAACAACTTGCTTTGAGTCATTTATGCTTGTAGCACAACAACAAAATTTATCTTCACAACCTAAATTACCGAGAGAAACTATTTTTCTCTGAGAAAACGCATACATACAATTAGGCACAAGACAGCAAAAATCAATGATTGATTTGATAAACAATTTTGGATAATGTCCAAATTATCCAATTTAAAGAGAAAATTGACATGGGTGAGTTTACAAACAAAGTGGTTGTTATCACGGGTGGCAATAGCGGTATCGGAGAAGCCATTGCAAAAAAGTTTGATCAAGAAGGCGCCAAAATTGTGATTTTTGGACGCGATCAAAATCGATTAGAGACTGTTTGCAAAGAACTAAATCAAGCTGTTTATGTGCAGGGAGATGTGCGTCTTATTCCTGATTTAGATAAGTTATTTGCCACGGCGATTCAAAACTTTGGGAAAATCGATGTTTTAGTGGCAAATGCGGGCATTTCGACCAGAAAAAAAATCGAGGAAGTCGATGAAGAACTATTTGATGAAATGGTCTCCATTAACTATAAGGGCGTTTATTTTACCGTTCAACGCTCCATTCCCCACTTAAATACAAATTCTTCCGTTATTCTCATATCTTCAGCAGCGGCTCATAAAGGTTGGCGCTTTCATAGTGTTTATTCCTCCACAAAGGCGGCTGTGAGCATGCTTGCGCGTAATTTCGCAGCAGATCTCATTGACAAAGGGATTCGTGTAAATGCTGTATCACCAGGATTTACCGATACACCAATTTTTGATGAAACGAAAGCTGTCAATCCCAAGCAATTGGAAGAATTCACAAAGGGAATTCCTTTAAAAAGATTCGCTAGTTCGGAAGAGATAGCTGAATCTGTCGCCTTCTTAGCTTCTTCAAAAGCCACTTATATTGTAGGGGTTGACCTAGTTGTTGATGGAGGAGCGAGTTCCATATATCCTCTTTAGCTTTCAAATTTCCCTAACAAAAAAGTTAGTTTTTACTTTTTCTATAACTTGTGATATTATGGATACTTTTTTCAATAAAAGTTGTCGTTATGCAAGTAAATGATTTATCCCTCGCCTATGATGGTATCGATTTATTCAAAAATGCTTCTTTCAGTATCCAACCTGGAGAGCGATGTGCGTTCGTCGGACGCAATGGAGCGGGTAAGTCTTCCCTTTTTCGCTTATTAACAGGCAAAGAAGTTCCTGACAAAGGAACGATCTCGAAACCCAAAAACTATATCATTGGAGTTCTCGATCAGCACATTGTCTTTACTCAACCCACATTAATCGAAGAAGCCGCATTGGGTCTACGTGAAGACGAACGAGACTATATTTATAAAGCTGAGGCCATTCTATTTGGATTGGGCTTTAAAGAAGAAGATCTCGACCGCTCTCCTAACGAATTTTCCGGAGGATATCAGCTTCGACTTCACCTTGCAAAAGTTCTCGTTGGGGAGCCAGATTGCCTGTTATTGGATGAACCAACTAACTATTTGGATATTGTCTCCATCCGCTGGTTTACGAAATTCTTACAAGAATGGAAAGGCGAATTTATTTTAATTTCCCATGACCGAGAATTCTTGGATAGTATCTCCACACACACTATGGGTATCCATCGACAAAAAGTGACGAAAGTCAAAGGAAATACGCTCGATTTCTTCGAACAAATTATGCAACGAGAAGAAATCCATGAAAAAACCCGTCAAAACCTCGAAAAAAAACGGGAACATCTTCAAGGGTTTATTGATCGGTTTGGTGCAAAAGCTTCCAAAGCAACGCAAGCACAATCCAAGCAGAAATTATTAAGCCGTATTCCGGTACTTGACGACTTAAAAAAACTTCTGCAGTTAGATTTTCAATTTAATATCGCCAATTTTCCGGGCAAGAAAATGTTAGAAGCTCAATCTCTTTCGTTTTCTTACGACGCAAATGCTCCCCGCCCTTTAATTGAAGATTTTTCCTTAACGATCGAAAAAGGAGATCGTATTGCCATTATTGGGAAAAATGGACGGGGGAAATCCACGATTTTAAAACTACTGGCCGATGAACTAAATCCCGCTTCGGGGTTTACCAAACGTTCAGATAATCTTTCGATCGGCTATTTTGGCCAAACAAATATTGACCGATTACACCCGCGCCATTCGATAGAAGAAGAAATTGCAGCCGCGAATCCCAAACTTAATCTGACACAAATCAAAGCGATTTGTGGATTGATGATGTTCAGCGGAGATAAATCCCGCAAACTCAATGGCGTGCTATCGGGTGGAGAAAAAAGTCGGGTATTGATTGGCAAAATCATTGCTTCTCCTTGCAATTTATTGTTGCTTGATGAACCAACACACCACTTAGATATGGAATCCATTGAAGCTTTGATTGATGCCATTGAAGATTTTGATGGTGCTGTCATCATCGTTACACATAGTGAATTGATCCTAAAGCGCATGCAACTGGATAAAATTGTGGTCTGTCACCAAGGTAAACAAGAATTACACTTAGGGACTTACGAAGATTTCCTAGATAAGCATGGTTGGCAAGACTAAAAGATAGACGTTTTACTTTTTTTTTGTTAATTCTCCATTAATGTCTTCATGAGGTTAACAAATGAAAATATGGGCCTATTTGTTCTGCATCGCCTCCTTTTTTCTTTTTTTAGAACTAAAGTCCGTCACAGAGTTAACCACATCATCAAAAAAGATTATCGTTAACAACAAAGAAGCCGAAATTTTAACCATTTCGCAACCTGATGGAATACTGGGGATTAGAACAAACAAAAGCCTCGCTTTCGATGTAATTCTTAAAAATCGTTTACAGGTACCTACATCTATTCATTGGCATGGGTTGATCTTACCCAATAACCAAGATGGCGTTGCATTTGTCACTCAATTTCCTCTCTATCCAGGACAACTCTACCATTACAAATTTCCTCTTCTGCAGTCCGGCACATTTTGGATGCATTCCCATTTTGGTTTGCAAGAACAAAAGCTTTTGGGAGCACCCCTCATCATTTATGCACCAGAAGATGAGAAAATTGCGGATCAAGAAGTCATTCTTTTTCTCGGAGATTTCTCTTTCAAAACACCTTCAGAGATTTACAAAGAACTGCAGTGCAAAACCATGTCGGGAGACATGAAAAAAAACACATCAGACATTGTAGAAGTTGAGTATGATGCTTTTTTGACCAATTACCATACGCTAGAAAGTCCAGAAGTCATAGATGTCGAAGCAAATAAAAAAATTCGGTTACGCATCATTAATGGGGCGAGCTCCACAAATTTCTTCATTTCGTTAGAAAATTTAATCGGTGCAGCCATTGCTGTCGATGGCAATCAAATTCAGCCTTTGCAAAATACACGATTTGAATTAGCTGTCGCACAACGAATCGATATTTTAGTTACAATCCCCTCACAAGGTGGATTTTTCCCCATTCTTGCCCAAGCAGAAGGGACAGACAGACAAACAGGGCTCGTTTTAGCGACAAAAAATGCAAATCCCATCAAACTACCCGAAAAAGCTTCTAAGCAAGCTGGGGCCCTGACAAATGTTCAAGAGCTTAACTTACATGCTAAATATTCTTTATCAAATCGAAAGGTGGATAATCAAGTTACAGTTGAGCTTGGGGGCAATATGGAGAAGTACATATGGACATTAAATGGTCAAACATGGCCTGAAGTGACACCCATCATCGTTGAAAAGGGACAACGCGTTGAAATGCTCTTTAAAAATAACACCTCGATGTCACATCCTATGCACTTACATGGACATGTCTTTCAAGTCACTCAAATCAATGGACAAAGTTTTAGTGGAGCTATGCGTGATACAGTTTTAATTACTCCCTATTCCACTTTGTCCATTCAATTTGATGCAGATAACCCAGGCGTATGGCCCTTGCACTGCCACATCCTTTATCATTTAGAGGCCGGTATGTTTACCGTCGTCCGCTATAAAGATTTTGAACAACCTCTTTAAAGCTAACTTTAGGCTTATTTTTTAATGTTTCGAAAGAAGCCGCAGAAAAGCTGTATCCTATACCAGATAACCCATGGATAAATGTTGCAGGACGATTAAGATCGGAAGACAACTCCACAAATTCAGGTACATTGCTGACATCTGTTTTTCGCGAGCAACTCCCTGCGGAGATCATCGTCCATTTTCCGATACAATAAGCCTCGATATTTCGACACATATTTTCTAAATCATCTTTATTGGCAACCAAGTCGTTAAAATGGGCTCCCTGGCTAGCTCTAACATAAAATAATACACATGTGTCGGATATATCCCCTTTCCACATTGTCAAATGCAAATTGCTGAGATTCGCTGCAGGCAAAATACCATTCATAAGTTCAGCAAATTTTTCCTCCGAAATGGTATCTTGTCCAAAGCGTTGGGCTAATTCATGCTTATCAATGGAACATTCCCATAAAACGCTGTTGCCTGTTACTGGCACTTCACGCCATAGAGGTGTTGTACTGCTATACTTAAAAACTTGGTTATGACCAAGAGAACCGAAAAAACTCTTAATTGCAATTTTACGCATTTTTCTATCGAGTGACTCCTCCAAAACTTTGCATGGAGCCCCCGAGCCTTCCAAATAAAGTGCTTTTAGATTCGCCTGATACGTCGAAAAAATATGGGGATAGTTTTCTTCCAGATAACTTGCAATCCTCCGCGGAGTCTCTGGATAAAACTTTCCATCTTGAGGAATTTTAAGAACTTGTAAGCCACTATTTTGCTTAAGGAATGTCTCTCGCATGACTTCATCGGCGCTCGCGAACTCACAATCAATTCCCAATTCATTCCATAGTCTTTTTTTATTTTGCATTCCTTCATGATTGGGGGACCAGTAAACGCGGCCCGTTCTAGAAAAGGAGGGTTGTCCTTGGTGCGCAAGAATCCGTTTGCTCAAGGCTTCGTGATAGTCTAAAGATTCCACGACAGCCGCACAGAGCCATCTATCTTCCGCACTAATACCACGGGCATCCGTAAGCTTACGTTTGAGAAATTGCTTAGCAAAATGTCCATATAAACATGCAACTTTGAAAGGTGCATGCTTAGCTTCCTCAAAAGAAAATTTTAAATAGGAATATGCCTTCAAATTCGCAGGATTACGTTTGGGAAGCATCTTTGGGCCAAAACCTGCTAATAATTCTGGCAAGTTATAGCAAGGCCATTCACTTGGATGAACATGAGCCTGATGTCCAGACTGCAAAGATTTTGGGACAAGACCATCATTAACATAAACGACCTTTTCTTTGACCTCTTCCTCCGCTATTTTTTCTGTTTTGCGTGCAGCTTGCATCAGCGCGGGCAGTCCGCCTACAAAATAGTGAGTATCGCCAAAACTAGAATCACTCTTTGAGGCTTGCTTGATATAAACTTTAGTGTTTTCTTCCCAATCCCTTTCTAAAGGCACTGCAGGTAAGTTATTGAGTTGTGTTGTCTTCATTAAGCACTCTATTTTTTTTAATCTCGGATTGTATGGACGCAATAATTCCAAAATCCGGCTTCCTGACACATGTCGAGGAAATACTTGGGGAAGCATAATAGGAAAAAGACGGGATGAATTCTGACGTGCAGAAGTAATATTCATAAAAGCTCTCAAAAATAGATAAAATGTGGGATTTTTTTTTAGATCACAAAATACATATCAGTATTGATCATAATGATCAAACATTATTACATTTCGTAAGAATTTATTAAGATTGATATGCGGATTCTTGGAACATGAATAAATTTAAAACTATACCTGATAAAATAGTCATTATCCCTAGAATCTCAATGTTTTCAGGAAATTTCCAATTAGCTAAATGAATAAAACCTAAGCCAAATACTATTTCTAATACACTCAGTTGACCAGCTAAAGACAAAGGCAAACGCAGAGTTGCTTGATTCCACATGTAATAACCAAGCCAGGAAGAACAGACTCCAAGGAGAGCTGTTGCTAATAAAAATCCATTCGACATAATAAAATAATGATTAATCGATGTGTTAACAAAGAAGAGGCTGGATGTACATAAGAGAACGGTCCAAAGAAAAGTGGCAACACCCAATACAGTAATCCAATCGCTTGCTTTTAACGAAGAAGTGCTTTTAAGAAAATTGGTACTCCCCGCAATAAAACAAATCCATGTTGCTAGAGCGACCAAACTCCAGAAAAATCCCCAAGCATAATTTTCGATACTCACGTTCGTATCCCAGGCCAATGTAGGGATATTAACAAAGATAAATCCGACTAAAATGAGCGTACATGGCACGAAAAAATCCCTTAACTTTTTTGTCTTTGTCTTCCGAATGTCAATTAAAATCATGCATACAGGTGTTAAGCCAAGCAGCAATGTAGGAATAGTAGAATTCACATAACGCATGCTTAAAACAAGGCTGCAATAATGGATGAGTGATCCAACTAACGCCAGAATTGCCCCAGCAATCCAAATTCTACGATTAAGAGAAAAAATCAGATCTCTTTTTAGACTTAACAAGATGCCAATAGAAAGCATACCATAAAAGAAACAGCGCCCTAGCATTATCTCAAAAGGGGAAAAATCTGGAAAAAGATTGGGAATTACAAATACAAGCCCCCAGCATAAACATGCTCCTATCATATAGGCTATTCCTACAATCATTTGATGACCTCCAAATAATATTAGAGAAGAGGAAATCCCTACTATATATTTAAAGATAATTTTGATACATCCTTTCGTGACAAAGAGGCGCCTTATTCGTGAATGGAAAGGAAAGAACGAGGTGGAAAGCGAGCACTAATTCGTTTTTTTAAATAACCTGCTAACCATTTTTGTGGAAAGAAATGACTTAAAAAAATCCCCACACGATAACGCCAATCAAAAATATGAATGATCTTCTCTTTTTCGATTTGCTGCCAAATTTGCTCTGCAGCATATGTCGAAGTCATGGATAAACGTTCATCTTCAAGCTGAGAAGAAAGCTCCCCTCCTGAGGCCCGCTGAGCAAAAGATGTACTGACCATTCCAGGACACGACGCGAATACACGCACCCCATAAGGCTGTGTCTCAAAATCCAAAGATTGGGAGAAGGCATTGATAAAGGTTTTTGTTGCTGTATAGGTAGTAAAAGTAGGAAAAATTTCAAATGCGGCCGCAGAAGAGACATTTAGAATAACGCCTCTCTGCCGAGACGAAATGAGCGTTCGCGCAGCTTCTAAAGTAAGTTCAAAAGGCGCGAGCAGATTCACATTTACAATTTCCATTTGCTCTGATGTTTCGTATGTTAAAGCCTCTCCATAAAGACCAAAACCTGCATTATTAACCACTAAATCAGGTTTTTCTTGATGCATTTTCTTTATTGCTAATTGACGCCCTTCTTGCGTTCCAAGATCGGCAACGAAAAAAGAAACCTCCACTTGGTGCTGTAAAGCTTGCTGCAAATGCTGCAATCGTCCCTCATTACGCCCTGTCAGCAACAATGAGATTCCTTTATTAGCCAAAAGATTGCAAAGAGCCTCCCCAATTCCTGAAGAGGCCCCCGTGATAAAAGCTTTCGTAAATTTTATGCTTGTCATGAGGTTAACATAAGTGTTCTTCCTTAGGAGCCTCTCGTTTAGGATATTTAATGCGAGAATGACTATAGGCAACCAAGGTATGCACGAGAGTTTCTTTGACTTTTGCCAATTCTTCAAACGTTAATAAACATTCATCAAATTGTCCATCATCGGCTTTTTCTCGAATAAGTCGATTCGCAAGTTCCATTAAAGACTCTTCATTGATTTGCTCCAATGAACGAGAGGCAGCCTCAACTGTATCAGCAATCATAATAATTGCGGATTCCTTGCTGCGTGGTTTTGGCCCAGCGTAACGGAATTCTTTTTCATTTACCAAACTTTTGTCACCACCCATTTTTTCAAGCTGTTTACGGTAAAAGTAATAAACTAAGGTTGTTCCATGATGCTCTTTAATCACTTCGATAAATTGCTCTGGAAGGCCCGCTTTTCGGGCAATCGCCACCCCTTCTGCAACGTGTGCCATGATCACCTGGGCAGATTCTTGTGGGGTTAACAATTGGTGAATATTCATTCCACCTTGTTGATTTTCCGTAAAATACTGGGGCGTAGCCATCTTTCCAATGTCATGATAGAGAGTGCTGACGCGGCAAAATAACCCATTTGCTCCAATGGCCAGGGCGGCAGCTTCTGCCAAATTCCCCACCACAATGGAATGTTGATAAGTTCCGGGTGCTTCAATAGTTAAACGGCGCAAGAGGTCATTATTTGGGTCCATATATTCCATTAGCGAAACATCCGTCATAATGCGGAAAGCTGACTCCAGTAATGGCAATAGACCGACCACCAAAATAGCCGTCAATAGCATAAAGATAGCCGTGCTCAATAAATCAGCTAAAAGGCCTGTACTCCAATGCGTACTTTGGTACAGATGCATCGCCAGTATGGTAATCGCACACCCCAACCAAGCCTTCCCGCACACCACAAAAATTTCTTTTCGCCGACGAAGAGAATGGGTGCTCAAAACGGCAATAATGGCCGCGATTAAATTAAGCAATAAAAAGCCCTGTCGATCGAACGCCAAAGTCATTCCAAGCACAACTGCCAAAAAACCGCTCGTAAATGTCGCTACCGCCGGACTCATCAAACTACACAATAAAATGGCCGCAAATGGAACAAACAACGGATAACGCACCGCTTCCATCAAATGGGTTTTCGTATTTAGCAGGAAGAATTCAGCCAGCTTGGCTAATCCAAACGTTAAAATGATGACTGTTACAAGAAGGAAAAGCTTTCGATTGGAAGAAAGAATATTGGGATGGTTCGCTCGAAAATAGAGGATAGAAATTCCCGTTAATAAGAGGGTCATCAAAAGGCTTCCCAATAAGGTAAGCGGGCTCCAAAGGTTACGTTGCTCACGTAAAGCATCTTTCATGGCTTGGAGAACGGCTAAATGCCGTGCATTCACTTTTTCTCCCTGATCAATAATGCGACTTCCTGCACTAATGTGGGTGTATTTATCTGGTACTTTTGCTTGAATGCGCTTGCGCAGCTCTCGTTCTGCTGCAATATCCTCTTCTAAAATCCAAAATTTTTCCTGAAAGTATTCGATCAAAAATGTAATTGTTCCATCGTGAAATTCACTTTTAGGCAATGCAATGGTTTGAAGTTTTTTCCAGATTTGAGGAGGAAGGCTAACGGGCTCTGACAAATCCGCAGGAGTATAGATCTGATAATTTTCTGCGTTGATTTCATTTTCTTTGGTTTTTTGGAGCGTCCTAGGATCCGTCAAGCGAAGCTTGATTAGAGCTTCAACAAGATTATCACCGCCTTTATAGACATCTTCAAAAGAACTTTCAGGAGCAGATTTGCGCCAGTCTTGATTAAAGATGAGAAAGTTTTCGAATTCTAAACGTCTTTCATTGATTTCTTTTTCTGAAATGCGATAGATTTTCCCTAAATCTTTAACCATTTCCTGTTTGAGAAGAATGGTCGCTTCTTCGTTGTAAAAGTCTGTATCGACTTGTGCGACGATGTAGCTAGGGGCATAGTGATTGAGGTCCAATGTTTCGATTCTCACTTCTCGAAAATGAAGAATCATAAACAAAGGGATCATAAACACTAAGCCGATCAGGAATCTTATGCCAAGATTTTTGTCAAAAAAGCCCTGCTCGCGAGAAAATTTGAGCTCGTTATAGTTCTCAAGCTCACTAGATTGATCATTCATTGAAATGTATTTTCCTTAGCCGATGAATTTCGGCTTTATTTCTACTAGACAACATTATTGAAAATAATTAAACATTTTGCCAAGTAAAATTAATTCTGTATTTATAATAATCTTCGACAACATAATAGCTCAAGTTAAGAGTTGAGTATATGTGGTATAAATCAATATAAAGTTATAAATGCGTCAAAGAAGGCTTCACATGGGACTAAAAACAGTCTTGGTTGTTGGAGGTGCTGGATTTATTGGTTCACACGTCAATAAAATGCTGCATCAAGCAGGTTATCACACAATTGTTTTAGATAATTTAAGCACAGGCACACAATTGACCGTTACACGAGGAACCTTTCTTAAAGGCGATCTTGCAGACAGGGCATGCCTAGACTTCATTTTCTCCAGTTATCCCATCGATGCCGTCATGCATTTTGCAGCCCTTATTGATGTGGGTGAATCGATGCATTCCCCTGCTTTATACTATCGTAATAATGTCGCAAATACCCTAAATTTGCTGGAGGCGATGCATAAGCATCAGATCCCTATTTTTATCTTTTCTTCCTCTGCTGCGATATTTGGCACTCCACAAACAACTTTTATCAATGAAGAACATCCATGCCTCCCCATCAATCCATATGGAGAAACAAAATGGATAGTCGAAAAAATGTTGCGAGATTTTGAATTGGCATACGGACTTAAATCGACGTGCTTGCGTTACTTCAATGCCGCTGGGGGAGATCCTGATGGGGAAATCAAAAATTTTAAGAAAAAAGAAACAAACCTCATTCCTCTTGTCCTACGCAGCCTCAAAAAACCGGAAGGCTTTATCTCTATTTTTGGAACAGACTATCCCACACCAGATGGGACATGCATCCGGGATTACATTCACGTTTCGGATATTGGAGAAGCCCATATTTTAGCCATGCAGCAATTATTTAATGGAGCACCATCCGATGCTTATAACCTGGGTAATGGACAAGGTTTTTCAGTTCGACAAGTCATCGAAAAAGCAGAAACTGTAACAGGTTTTAATGTTCGAGTTGTGGAGGCTGATCGTAGGCCAGGAGACCCAGCGATTCTTGTTGCAAATGCCGATAAAGCTGCACAAAAATTAGGCTGGGTCCCCCGTTATCCAGACTTAGAAATCATGATTGAACATGCCTGGTTAGCTCTTAACTAGTCTCGACAAGCTTGTTCAAACTTATCAAGAGCGATGTCAATAGTATCTGTAGCTATGACTCCAGGAATTAAGTTCTTAGCTTCCTCCCAGAGGACTTCTTTAGAATCGCTTCTAAGAAGTGCTTCCACTATATTCACATTTCTTTCTTGAATGGCAAGACGTAAAGCTCTTTGACCTTGGTTATGGGCCATTAAATCCATTCCCTCATATCCGAGAAAGTCCGCAAATAGTTGGAAATTCCCTTTTTGCACAGCATAAGTTAACGCAGTTTGTTCTTCATCATCCACTTTAAAAGGCACATTGATCACTTCAAAAGCACCTTTTTTCAGCTTTTCGGCGATGGCAATATTTTTTCCGTCGAACCCAGTAAGATCTGGATCAGATTCCACATAAAGCTCAAGGACATGACTCTGCTTACCTTCTTTTTGATAGCTTAGTAGCTTTTTCTCCAACAGATAATCGATGCACTTTTCACTACCAACATTAAATAAAGATCGCCAGAGATTATAAATATTTTTTGCCAAAAAATTTCGTCCTGTAATCTCGTCTAGCTTTCTTAAAAAAAAGACATGATCCCGATTGAGCGCTGCCGATAAAACATTTGTAAATATAAATTTTTGTGTTCTTCCTGAAAACAAAGCGGTTTTATGCATAATGGTTAAAAGCAAATCTTCCGAATTTAAAATGATCGAGAGATATAATAAATTCTTTAAAGTGATCTTTGATTTTTCTGTTTCATCAAATGGAACAGTTGCTAGATATCGAACAATTAAAGGCTCAATGCGAAGGCTCGATTGAATCATCCTATCAGAAGCACAACTCTTAATCCAATTTTCCCATTTGACTGTTTGGTCATAGGCGTCATTTAAAGAATAGCTCTCTGCTTCAATTTTTTTTGCAAATGCTTCTTTTTCCTGTTGAAGCTTTTGTGCTCTAAGAATTTCAGCTGTTTCTCGGTCGGCTTTTTCTTGCTTTTCATCAATAAAAGTATTGATCATTCCCAAAGCTCTCGCCATCGTACCTTCATCAAAATGATCTCCAAAAAAATGCTTTATGGGAGCAGTAAAATGACGTATCGTTGAAACAAAATTTGGATCTTCTAAAATTTGAACAACTCCAACTTCTCCGGCACGAAGAAGAGCTCCCCAATGTGCGCATCTTTCTCGAATTTCGTCTCCATTAAAAACATACGCATTTCCGTCTGCTTGTATTTTTTCATCTTCTGAGAGGGCAGCTGCAATGGCGATTTGTTTGCGTTCCTGTAGATTGTGAGAATCATTCTGTGTACCCTGGAAAACATCAAGCGCCTCAGAGTCTTGAGAACTTAGGTGATCTTCAGAATCATCAGACTCTGAGGAACTTTCAAGATCTTCGGTTGTCTGTGACTCCTCAGAATCTTGTGGCTCTTGAGGTCTTGAAGTAGGAGCTGCTTGCGGAAGTAATCGCAAACAGTCATTTAAAATTTTCTGGTTTCTTGCCGTTTTTTTTTGGCTCAATCCATCCGTTTTAAATATTTGCTGAAAAATAATTGTCAAATTCGTGATGTTTTGCTGGCGCTCATCCCCTTCAAATAATTCACTCTTTTTCTCTTGCACGAATGCTTGGATTTTTTTTGCCACATGTGGGGTATGAGTTCTTTCAAATTTAATGCCGATACATGCAAAGATTTGCTTTATAAAATCGGAAAAGCAGCCATCTTTCTCTCGGGTCTGCAATTTGGTACTTATGCATATTCCATCTTTTTGAACTGCATCAGCAACCTCTTTAATGTTGGTAGATAGAAATTGATCCTGACGCAATAAACTCAACTTAATCATAATTAATAACCTCAATATTGATCAATAAACAATAAACTATTTTTTAATACAAAACAAGCATAATAAACTAATTACTGAGAAATCTCTATGCAAAATTAGACATTAAGTTTTGCATAAATTATGCGACATTCGATACACTAGATATTAAATTCGCATTCACTTTTTTATCGGTTTACCATGTCCCATTATCAAGTTTCGGCAAGAAAGTATCGCCCTCAAAGATTTCAAGAAGTTCTTGGACAAGATCCTATTATTACAACCCTAAAAAATGCCATTCAGATGGGACGTCTTGCCAATGCCTATTTATTTTGCGGATCACGCGGAACAGGGAAAACAACTTTAGCTCGTTTATTTGCAAAAGCCCTTAACTGCCTTACCCCTTCGCCTGAACATGAGCCATGCAATCAGTGCGCTTCCTGTCGAGAAATTTCAACAGGACATTCTTTAGATGTTTTAGAAATTGATGGTGCATCCCACCGTGGAATCGATGACATTCGGCAAATTAACGAAACAGTGGGATATGCGGCTGCATCGGGAAAATATAAAATTTATATTATCGATGAAGTGCACATGCTAACAAAAGAAGCTTTCAATGCCTTGCTTAAAACGTTAGAAGAACCTCCTTTAAACGTTAAATTCTTCTTCGCAACAACAGAACCGCATAAAGTTCTTCCCACCATTTTAAGTCGATGCCAACGTTTTAATTTGAACCGCATTCCTCTTGAAAAAATTGTGGAAAAGTTACGCCACATTACGCAAGATATGGGGATTGAGGCTCAAGAAGAAGCCCTCCACATTATTGCGAAAAGAGCCGAAGGAGGACTTCGGGATGCAGAATCTCTCTTAGATCAAGTTTTGGTCTTTCACGATGGTGCCATGAGTACCCAATCTGTGGCTTCTGTTTTAGGCATTATGCCAAAAGAAGTCCTATTTGACTTTGATAAAGCTGGTAAAGAAGGACGCCTTGCTGCGGCATTTGAAATCGCCCACCATATTTTTACAGAAGGAAAAGACTGGCAGCAATTCTGTGAAACACTGGTTGAACATTTCCGCACCCTTTTGCTCATTAAACTATCTGGAAAACAAGCCCCCTTTCTAGCCCTTTCCGATCATGAACGGGACCGTTATGAACTTTCGGCTAAGCTTTACTCGCAAGAGCAGTGTTTAAACTTATTAGATTATTTTGTTGAACTGCAAAGTCAAATTCGCTTTGCCCCATCGCCACGCATTGCTCTTGAAGCAGGTCTTTTACACGCCATGCGCAGCCATCAGCGCCTTCCTATTGAAGTATTAGTCCATCGTTTAGGAGAACTAGAACAGGCTGTTGCTAAAAATCCAACTGGTCCCGAATCTTTTGCACCTCCACCCACAACGCCTCAAGCTACAACCAATCAATTTACCGTACCAGTGGCTCCAAAACCAATGCCAGTGGCACAAAAACCGACTCCAGCTGTGTCAATTAGCGAAGACCCTTCTCCTTCGTTACAAGATTTGGGGATTAAAGCGACTTCAGCTGCTCAAAAACCAAAAGAATTTATACCAAAAACTGAACCCATTCATGAAAAGCTTCCTGCTCCAATTGAATTGGGCTCTCGCCCAACTCCTGAAGCGCAACTTATTTCCAAGCAAGATCAAAGTGCTTACGATACTCGTTTACAATTTGCTGCTGTTGAGTTGGGGGGAAAACTCCAAAAAAAACCTTTTACTAAATTCTAAATCTAGGAGAAAACATGGGAACAGGCTTTTCGAAAAGAAAAAAACAGGCAAAATTACTTCAACAGCAACTTTCTCAAATGCAAAACCAGATGAAAGAAACGGAAGTAACTGGAACAGCAGGAAATGGCCTGGTAACTATCACATTATCTGGCGATAACTCCATGAAAGACATCAAAATTAAGCCTGAATGTGTCGATCCTGAAGATGTAGAAGGACTACAAGACCTTATTAAAGCAGCTTATGAAGATGCCTTAAGCAAAATGCAACAAGACACCCCTTCCTTACCACCAGGATTTCCTGATCTGAAAAGCTTCGGATTGAATTTCTAATTTATCAATTAGGCTTATCTTGGCAAGACGGGATAAGCCTATACTTATTAAAAAAAACACCTGTGTTTCATATGATCATTGGCAGCTGGCACAAAAGCCTTCTTCTATTTGTAGATATTCCCTACAAAGCTATCCTGAAATAATTTTATGCACTCTTCAAGCGTAAAAAAGCTAAATTTGGATTTTCTGATCATTCATCCCGCTCACCAAAAATTTTGCCCACAGAAATGCCCTTCAACAATCAAGTTATCGATTTCCCCAGCACGCGGCAAAGTCTAAGATTTGCAAAAATAAAAGCTATAACGAGTATTAATTAAATCTAGAGAATAAGATCAGCCGAAGTTGTTCATCCAACATCAATCGTTACAAAAGACAGAAAGTTTTTAATCATTTTACCTTCGAGTAAGTAAATAATCCGCAAACTACATACTTATTTTTGGAAGCCTAATAATTGTAAAAACAATCCTCTGGGACATTTTTTTGGTATTCGCTGACAAGCAATTCCATAATCTCTTGAGCTGTTGAAAGGGAAAGAATGGTTTCTGCGAGTAAACTTGCAGCCACGATACTTGTACTGCGAATCGCATGCTTAATCACAGGAATGTGACGAGGAGAAACTGATAATTCATGAATTCCCAATCCTAGTAATAAAGGCGTAAAACGGGGATCAGCTGCAACTTCCCCACAAACTGTCACAGGAATTCCATAATGATTCGCCTCTGTCGCAATCAATTTGATTAAACGGATTACGCTAGGATCGGTTTGGGCATAGATACTATTGACATGCTGATTTCCTCTGTCCACAGCCATGGAATATTGCACGAGATCATTCGTTCCGATCGATAAAAAGTCACATTGTTGCGCGAGTAAGTCTGCAATAATTGCCGCTGAAGGCACTTCAATCATACACCCTAAAGGAACTGTATGAGGAATTTGATATCCTTCTTGGTGGAGCTCTTCGGTTACTTCGCGTAGAATTTGCTTAGCTTCTTCTAATTCAGAAAGAGCCGAAATCATCGGAAGCAAAATCTTAACCCTCCCATAAGCACTTGTTCGCAAAATTGCCCTCAGTTGGGTCTTAAATATGTCTCTTTCTTTCAAAAGAAAACGAATCGCTCGGCAACCTAAAAAAGTTTGGGCTTCATTGTCCTGCGGGAAATTAATCAACATTTTATCGCCACCGACATCAAATGTTCGAATAACAACCGCTTTATTTGGCATGTTATCAACAACTTGTCGGTATAGAGCAAACTGTGAATCTTCATCCGGCAAGCCATCGCGAGTCAGAAGAGCATACTCAGTTCGCAAAAGGCCAACGCCACTGGTGCCATATTTTTTCGCTGTATCCACTTCTTCAGGCGTATCAATGTTGGCTGACAAAATAACCTGATATCCGTCGATAGTCTCAGGAGCATAACTTGCGGCTCGCTGTAGGACTCTAAAATGGGTCGAAAGTTGCGTCGATAAATTTTGATAATATTCTTGAGATTCTAAACTTGGATTTAAAATAATACCACCTGTGCGACCATCCACAATCACACGTTCGATGACTCGAGGATCCAAGGTATCGATTTTAATGTTTGAAACAAAAGGAATCCCTTTAGCTTTTGCAACAATCGCGGCATGAGACGTTTCTCCACCCGCTTCGGTTATAAAAGCCACAATATTTTCAGGCCTCGCTTCTGCGACATCTGAAGTGGTCAATTCATGTGCAAAAACAACAGATCCTGGAGGAACTTCTGTTAAAATGATCCGTACTGAATTCCGTAAATACCCTAAAATTCTTCGAGAAAGGTCCTGAATATCTTTAAATCTTTCACGAAAAATGGGATCGCGAATGGAATTAAATTTTTGCTCATATTTTTTTATAGCGGTTTGGAAAACATGCTCAGAATTTTTCTGTGTCTTCCGAATTTCTTTTTCAATTTCTGTCGTAATCAAAGGGTCTTGAATAATCTGCAAATGAGCTTCAAGAATTGAAGCTCCTTCTACAATCCCTTCTTTTTCCAGCTTGGACTGCAACTTTTCAATATCTTTTCTGCAGAGATTCACCGCACAAGTATAGCGGAGAACTTCTTGCTCAATTTCGTGTTTAGAAAGCGTAAATTCCGGAAGGACGTCTTCTATTACCGTAAAGAAGAAAGGTGTTCCAATAGCGATTCCTCGACATAGAGCAGCTCCTCTTAGATGAACTTCTTTCGCATTTAGCTTCATTCACGCTTCCCAAAATTTGTTTTCAAAAGCCTCGATTAACTTGAATTTCGTTTGTTCCGCATCCCCGCCATCAACGGTCACGATAATTTTCGAATTCTTCGGAGCTGCTAACATTAAAATACCTAAAACACTTTTTGCATTCACGGTTTCTTTTCTACAGGTAAAATGCACACTACTTTTACAATTTTGTAATAATTTCACAATGACAGTTGCAGGACGCGTATGTAAACCCATAGAATTTTTCACATGAACTTGAAAGACTTCTTTCACTGGTCTCTACTCCTTTTTCCTGATTTTTCAGAAATCACATCATACAATTTTGTACTGAACTCTTGGGCCGAATTATATCCCATCCGCTTTAATCGATGATTTAGTGCGATCGTTTCTAGCAGCAAAACCACATCTCGTCCGGGTTTGACCGGGAGGATATGAAAAGGAAGCTTTACATCGAGAATATCACAATATTTTTCGTCTAATCCCACTCTATCATAAAAATTTTGTTCATCCCAGGCCTCCAATTTCACAACGATATCAATACTTTTTTGATATCTGACACAAACAGCTCCGTATAACTTAGCGACATTGATAATTCCGATTCCTCGAATTTCCATGTGGTGCCGCGTTAATTCAGCACCTGAACCTTCCAAGTAACTTCCCTCTCGTTTTTTCACTTTAACGATGTCGTCAGAAATTAAACGGTGGCCCCTTTCAATTAAACCTAACGCAGCTTCACTTTTACCCACGGAGGAATCGCCTTGAATAAGAACTCCTACGCCAAAAACTTCAACCAATGTCCCATGACAACTCATGCTAGAAGCAAACTCTTCCATCAAGAGAAGTGTTAATTTACTTAACAAATTCATCGTTGTCATATTAGCACGAAAAAGTGGAACTTGATATTTTTCGCAAACAACCGACAATTCCTTTGGTGGACGATAGCGTCTTGCGACAATAACCGCAGGAGTAGATTTTGTCAAAATAGATTCTAGGCGAGCAATTCTTAATTCGGAATCGAGATCTAATAAATACTCAATTTCGACTTTGCCAAAGATTAAAATGCGTTTATGGGCATGACTTTTAAGATATCCAGAAAGGGCTAATCCTGGACGATGTGCTTCTGGCACTCGTATGCATCTTTTCATTCCAGTTTTTCCGGCAATAAGCTCAAGGCCAAGCTTGTCCGCATGCCTTTTATAAAGGTCTTCAACCAAATACATAAAACTTGAAAAATTTATATTCTTAGACAGATGAGGTTCAAGTAGAATTTTCTACCGTTTGAAAAAACCGATTTACATTGCATACAGAGCCTATCATCATGTAAAGCTAGCATTAAGTTACATAACACTATACCAGTTGCATGAGATTATAAAGTAGAAAATTATACAGATGAGAAAGAGAAAATGCAAAAACAGTTATTTTTGTTCGAAAAAAAGAGAGCGTATTTTTAAACGTACAAAATGAGAAGAAAAATTCAGGCTTTCGAAGACCCTTTGCCTTCATCTGCAACCGGCTCTTCTACTTGTTCAAGATAAAACATTAACCAATCTAAAAATGTGGAGAAAGCCATATTGTCCATGCTTGATAAAGGACCTGTTATATCGGAGATCGAATTGGTCATTCCAGAATAATACACATTGCCCATTTCATTTTCCGGATACCATTCCGTCCAAAAACATTGATAAAAAGGCATTCCAAAAGATTCATAAAAAGGAATTAAAGATTTGGGATCGACATAAGTATCCTTACCACTCACGAGCGTTTCTTCATGCTGAGAAAGCATATTTTGAAAGTCTTCATAGAGACTGGATAACTTTTGTGAATGCGCAATCCCCGTACAATCACTGGATTTATTAAATCCATCATGAATGCGCAAAAAAGCTAAATAGTCAGCTGGTAATGCTTGGTTGGGGAAAATTTTTTGAAGCTCAGCCAAATTAGCTTCAGAAATACCACTTCGCCCCCGATAAAAACCACTATTTCCACGCAAACTATACACCAGATGAGCCTCATAGGGGTCATCGTATTTTTTTTGCACAATGAAAACACCTATATCATCCAACATTCCAAAAAACTTCATCAAGAATTTGTCTAGACCTGGATGATAAGGGAGCATGGATAGCCAGTAATCTCGGATAAATTCAATTCGATCAGCAGGCTTTAAACGAGACAGCTCAAACCAACCTTTGCAAAGTTCTGAGCATTGTTCAGAAATAACTTCCCAAGTCGCATTCGGATTATCATGCAATGCAACAACAGAATGAAAGCACCCCTTTGGTGATTCATCGTCAGACGTCGTCGAATAAAATTCTCGAATGTGATGATCCATATTTTATCCCTGTGAGCGCAACTTGGCATTGTCGGTCTTTGTCTAAATATCCTATAGCAAATCAATGGATTTTTTCTAAAAACAAAATGCAGAATTCTATTTTTTGATTAGGGATAGAAGACGGCAATCACGTGATTGCAAAAAATCCCGGAAGGAATTAAGCCCAAGTGACAATTCAATAAAAGATTTTCACCAAACTTAGTCTTCATAACCAAACGAATTTTGGCTTCATGAGAAGAGGATAATCCTTGAATCTGAGTTTTCCATTCCGCCAATCCATCCTGAACAATTTCAGGAAAATCCTGCAGGAATTTATCTGAACTCCAGCCTAATAAATGTCGGATTTGATGATTTGCATACAATAGCTTATGCTCTTTTTTGGAATAGACTGCCAATGCTGCCATATTTTCACTTCCTAGGCTATCTCCTAAACGACGCAAATCTAAAGCATTACTATTCACGGGGAGATCACGAAATAAAGAGGACTGAGAAGAAAAATGATTCACACCAGTAATATTTTGAACGATTTCAATACATTGCTTTAATTGATGAGAAGCGCCCTCTGCATGGCTAATTTTTGTATCATCATGAAAAGCAAGTGCACCTCTTTCCAATTCTTCTTGAATCGAATAAATCGCCGGTGAATTTTTAACAGGCTCAATAGATTTAAAATCTTTGGGTGAAAACACTTCCGACTTGAATTGGGGATGTTCTGAAAATTTTAAAAGCGTTTGCAATTCATAGTTGCGATCATTCACTTGGCTCTCTAAATCTTCAATGCGATCGTCTTTACTTTGAAGAACATTTTTTTGCTCATGTGTTTCTTGGCGTAATGTATGAATGAGCTGTTCACGTTCTTCGATTTGCTGCTCCATTTCCAGTCGAAATTCAGCAAAATCTTCTGAAATTTGAACCAATCTCTTAATCTCTTCTTCCCTATTTTGATACTCAGCTAGCTCTGTATCTTTTTGAGAAAGTTCTCTAGCAAGAAGCTCTTCTTGCTCAGTTAGCTCCTCTACTTTCTGCTTGAGAATCGCAAAATCTTCTGCCGGAGTTTCGGGAATGAGAGCCTTCTGGCTTTCGATATAGATATTTTCAAAATAGAGCTTTAAAGCGTCTTCCCACCCTTTCAAAACAAACAAAAGGAATAAAGATCCAGCAAGGCTTAAAAAAAGGCCAACAGATAAAAAAGTCCAACTTTTTGAAAGAGGAAGATGTTGCAAACTCATAAAAGTCAAAACAAACAAGGGGATCAGATATAGTGCAACCGCGAGGCCAATGAGTTGGTGACGATGTTTTAGCAAATCTTTCATGTTTTTAGAATTTTTTTATCGATTAGTCTATCACATTGGTTAATATGGAGAAAAAAGCCAATAAAAGAAAGATCCAATTTCTATTTAAAAGACTTTATAGCTTCTTCATTTTTATTAAAAATTTCAAAAATCTTGTGCAAAGAAACAACTTCCAGTGTAGCCCGTGTTGACCGATTCAAGCAAGAAAGTTTGAGATCCCCCCCCTGCTTATTCAATGCTTTCAATATCGAAAGAAAACTTCCAAGCCCTGAGCTATCCACAAATTGTAATCGGTGTAAATCAAACACCACTTTGGGATTTTCATAGGTTGAAATGAGCTCAATCACTTGCTGTTTAAAATCTGCTGCATTTTTAGTATCTAAGTTTTCAATTTCAGGAGTAATGATTAAAACATTATCTTGTAGCGTATGTGAAAGGTTCATTTGCCCCTCTGTTGTTAAATAACGTTTAAAAATGTGGAGGTGATTCCAGCCCTGTTCCGTTTGCTTTGGAATATAGGTTAACTGATCAGTGAGAACACGAATCATATACCATCCAAATCCAGATTCCTTATCTCCTGAAAGAGAAGGCTCACTGATTTGAGAAGGATCAATGGCAGTTCCACGATCAGAAACCTCAAATCTCACTCCATCAGATTCTAAAAAGCCTTCAATCACAATCGATTCCTTTCCTTTTTGCAAAGAATCTTGAAAAGCGTGCTGTATTAAATTACTAAACACTTCGTTCATAACAAGCTGCAATTGGCTAGATAATCTTTCATGATCTCCTGGTGCCCGCTTGCAAATCCGCCCCACAAAATCCCTTACAGCCTGTAATTGGGAAAGATCACATGAAAATTTTGCTGACCCAACATTTTTGAGGCTTTGTGGAATTAATTCTTTGATTTTGACAATAACCCATGTCAAATCATCAGCAAAGCTCTTTTTTTGTGTAAAATCGAGAAGCGCATGGATAATTTGATTCAGAATCTGCTCTGATGGTAATTCCAAGGCATTTTGGATAATTTGCTTTAATCGTGAAATTCCGAAAAATTCACCGGTTGGAGAACGCGCTTCGATTACCCCGTCCGAATAGAACAGAAAAACATCTCCCACGCTCAAATCAATTTTTTCCACGTCATCTTGATCAAATTCAATCACTCCGATAGGTGGGCCTCGCTGATCAAATTCTTTAATTTGTTTAGTCATGGATCGGCAATAAAGAAATGGAGGAAAGCCCGTATTTACGAAATTAAACGTTTGCGCATTCAAATCAAACCGCCCATAAAACAAGCTAACAAAATATTCTAAACCATTTAGCTGCCGACCAATTGTCTTATCGACCTGCTCAAGAATTTCATGCGGGGAAAAAAGATCTTCTTTCCAGATAGCTGTTTTTTTATAGATTTGCACATGGCTTAAGGGCATCGCAAAACGGGTGATTAAAGTTTTGACTGTCAATCCCAATAAGGCTGCGGGAACACCTTTTCCCATGGTATCTCCCAAAGCAAAATCAAAAATTTTTTCGGCTGGGAGGTAAAATTCCAAAAAATCTCCATCAATTTCTGAAGAAGGCAAAGCTAAGGCGGCAATTTCTACACCAGGAATGTTATTGGGGATAGGGCTTGTTAACATTTCTTGATGAATAGCAGCACTCAACAATAGCTCATTCTTAAATGTCGTATAATTTCTTTTGAGTTCCTCCCGTTGCTCGAAAACAAGTCGACCTAATCGGATATTTTCGCTTTGAGTTTTGTATTGTTTCAACAAAACCTGAAGGGCTGTCAGTAAAGTCTCTTCGCTCCAAGGGCGAGACATCCACAAAATAGCATGCTGCTCATCTTGTATTTGCTCACAAACACACGTGTCCTGCTGTTCATGCAATAGCAAATAGGCCGTTGTTGAAGAATGCTGGGATGTTTGTTGATAAATGGTAACGGCATTGACATCTGGCAAAGAATGTTCGCAAATTAATACTGCCACTGGATGCTGTTGAAAAAGTTTAATCCCTTCAAGTTCACTTTCTGCTACTAAGACGGCATATCCATATTTAGCCAAAATTTTCATTAAACCTTTAAAAATTAAAGGTTCTTTGGTAATTAAAAGAACATGTTCGGCTTCTAATTTTTTTTCCATGAAAATCTTAGTTCAATGAATTTCGCAGGAATTTTTAAATTTTTTTCAATATCTTCTAGATTGGTAAATTTTTTTTTCTTGTCAAGACTCCTTAGATATGAAATAGAAATAATTTGTAGCTTATTTTTAAAGGAGCCTTTTTTCCATGGTTTATCCTCTATCGCTCCAACAACAAGCGAAAATGCAGCAATCTCTCAAGCAAACCCAGCGCATGATCATGTCTCCGCAAATGCAGCAGGCTATTCATTTGCTGCAAATGCCTCTCATGGAGTTAGTTGATCGTATTGAGACAGAACTCGAACAAAATCCGATTTTGGAATCTATCCAAGATTACCCCGAGGAAGATCAAGATCTGACCCGCTTGGAAGAGGACAATTCTGAAGCTGATCTTGACGAAGAACAACCCCCTGAGAAAGAATTACTTTTTGATGAACAAGATTTTGAAATTCTGAAGCAAATCGATGAAGATTTTCGGGATCATTTTGCGGAAAGCGGAAATTATTACACAAAACGCACAGAAGAAGAAGAAAAGCAAAAAAACTTCCAATTAAATTCCATCCAGGCACATGTTTCATTATTTGAACATTTGATGACTATCGCTCAAGAAACCTTTGCCAATCCTAAAGACATTCAAATAGCAGAATCGATCATTGGGAATTTTGATGAACGAGGATTTCTTCAAACATCTTTAACTGAAATTGCTGTGTTAAATGATTTTTCAGTGAAAGAACTTCAACGCGTTTTAAAAACCATCCAAACATTCGATCCTTTTGGTGTCGGAGCAAGCGACTTACAAGAATCTTTTCTCATTCAGCTTCGCTGTCAAAAAAAAGAACATAGCCTAGCGTATAAAATCATTGAAGATTGCTATGAAGATCTCCTCCATAATCGACTACCCATCATAAAAAAACATTTAAATTGTTCAATCGAAGATATTCAGAAGGCTATCGATAAAGATATTTCTAAATTGGATTTACACCCCGGTGCGTCTTTTTCAGGTGAGATCGCTCAAACGATTGTTCCTGATGCGATGATTAAAGAAGAAGATGGCAAGCTGGATATCGTGGTCACCTCAGATTTTCTGCCACCCATTCGCCTCAATAAGCGCTACATGAAAATGCTTGAGGACGAAAGCCTATCTGATGCTACAAGAGATTTTATTCGACAGCGCGTGATTTCTGCGAAGTGGCTGCTACGAAATATTCATCATAGAAATACAACCATCGATCGGATCGCCCAATTCTTGGCCCAGCAACAACATGCCTTTTTCCAAAATCCGGATGGGCAACTGGTCCCTCTCACCATGAAAACGGTGGCAGATAATTTAGGCTTGCATGAATCAACAGTGGCACGTGCTGTAGCGGGGAAATATGTGGAAACCCCACGCGGACTCCTCCCCTTTCGATTCTTTTTTACTAATGCTTACATGACCGATGAAGGTTCCGATATTTCGGCAGAAACAGTCCGAGAGGCAATAAAAGATATCATTGACAAGGAGGACAAATCTAAACCTTTGTCAGATCATAAAATC
>NZ_JBFWIR010000044.1:0-27661 GCF_050255895.1 Parachlamydia sp. | reverse complement strand
TGATAAAATCGGCTATTGGCATGTCTTGCACTCCTGTTCGTTTGGTCACAAACAGTGTGCCTCTTGACATGTCTTTTTTTCAATTTTTCATGTGCAGTTTTCCGTTAGGAAAACTTGCACATCGCGTATATGATAAAGACAAAAACTGTTTTTATCCCCAATCTCGGATATAAAAAAGTGTTGATAAGATTTTCATCATAAATAAATCGGATGAAATTCCTTAAAAAATCACACTAAAATGTGTCCAATCATGCTTCCTAAATAAATATTTTTTTTCGAATTTGGTCTAGCTCTTCTTCACCTAATTTCTCAACTGCTATCAGCTCATTTTCTGCTTTTATAAGTCCATCAATTTTAAGATGTAAAGCCTTAATTTCTCGATTTTGAGTATTTTGAATAATGAATACCATTAATGAGGCATTAATAGTAGCAATTGTATCAATGACTAAAAGCCAAGTATTGCTGAATCCCCAAATCAATCCTACAATAAACCCAAACAAGAACAAAATTTAATGCCACGACGAACGTAAGAGGTTTTCCAGCCATTTTACACGACCAGGCTAAAAATATTGACAGATGTGAATAAATATTGTTTCGCATTTTAACTCTCATTGTTTTGAACACATTTAAAATCCCAACTTATTGACAAGTTAATTAAATTAAAAATTTTAGTGATAAAATAAAAAAAGCTAGTTATTTTAATCTCTAAACCAAAAGAAATCCCTCAAATCTTTTAGCTTTGCCGAATATACTTCTTCTATGAGATACAGCAAGGGCTGAGGTTTCGAAAACATAATTAAGCTAAAGCGTATATTAAAATGGTTCCTCGACTCATTAGAAATTCTTTTGTTGCTGATAATCTTCTCCTTTGGTTACATGAATTGATGTAACCAAAGGAGTTCTCATGCAAAGTAGCTTTCCCATGCTTCCAACTTCCAATCGCTTTACAGAGCTTGCAAAAAGGGACCAATGGGATGAAATTGTCAACGAAGGACTGCCAAAATTAGAAAACGCCCTAAAGAACAGACACCTTTATGAATCTGCTATTCTTTCTGTTCAATTAACGACGGCTTTTTTTTCTCAAAAAAAATATGCAGAAGCAATTGATTATTCCGAACTTTCTCTCGATTTATCTTCCCATTTCGAAAACCCTGCTTTTAAGATTAGGGCTTTTTTCTTACAAGCGGTGATTTATCGCTCTTTAGCAGAAAAAAGCCTAGACAATGACCACCAACTATTCTTATACAGCAAGGCGATCGAAATCGCAGAAAATGCACTCCATATCTTTACTGAAAACGATATAGCTAATCAAGGACTCAAGGCAAAAATATTGTCTAATCTTGGTAGACTATATGTGGAACAACCTAATCCAGACTTTTCAAAAGCTATTCATTATTACTCGTTAGCTATCTCAAGCTTTGTAAAGGCAGAAAAAATGATAGCTGCAACTCGAGTAAAAATTCGCCTTGCGAAAGTATACTTAGCACAAAAAAATTATGCCGCAGCAAAGGATATTCTCAACCAGATTGCGATTAAACCGCTAAACTTCGAACGTCCACCTACGCTTAATCATTTAAGTATTCAATTTCTCAATGCTTTAAATGAGATTGAAATCAGTTTGCAATCCATTCAAAATAAAACTGGACGGGAGCCCTTTTCAGAACTTTTACAAGCTATTGCGGAAAGGCAAAAGACTCTAACAAAATAGATGGTCGCTTTAAAATTTGGTGCCTATTCCAGCTCCAACTTTGATCCCTCCTATATCTATAGTCCTATGGAAGTGGATGGGCTGATATAGATAGTCTATAAAAACATCTAAAAATAGATTCTGACACAAATAGAAATTCATTCCACTTTTAAAAACGCCTCCAGCAGCCATTTTATATGCGCTATTCGATTCGCAGTGAACTTTATTTTTAATGCATATTCTCGCAATACTAGCTCCTAACCCAACATATAAGTTGACACGGGAAGAAAGTGGATAAATGAGTTTTGGTCCAAAGCTTAAGTTAACAAGCTTAACTTTTGATGGTCCACATTCTCTTATCCTTCCGTGCTTAATAAACAAATCGGTATTGGCCCACAATGCCACATTTGAACAAACGCACTTGGAAGCTTCAAGCTGATAATTGGGACCCAGGTCCCCATATATATGTCGAAACAGGTGGTTTGAAGGAAAGAATGCCGCTGTCCGGTATTCAATTGCCATCTCGGCATGTGCCAAAAAAGGCATCAACAAGTAAATCAAAAAAACGAGTTGTTTCCTAAAAGTTTTTTTATTCATTGCCCATCCGCACCTTTACACGAAGGCTTTCTGCGTTATTCGGATAGACAGCAGTTATTTCAAATGCTTGTATGGATTTTTTTGATCTTAAGCAAGTTCGGTAAATTAAAGGTGAATGCACGTCCACTTTAGCCACGATTTTACTTTTATGATAAATGCGATAAAATAAGACATTTTGAGAATTTGCCGCTTCCCATTGGACTTTGCAGCAATAATCCTTTCGATTAATTGATTCGCATTTTTTTATCACTCCGGTAGCTGAATTTGGTGGGGGAGTTTCAGGAACAACAGGAGTAAATGGAGGAGGTGGCGGCGGTGGAGGTGGCAAAGAAAAATTGGTACGAACCGTATTTGAAGTCGTAGAAAGACCAACAGGTTCACTTGGAAATGGAAGATATTGAAAATCTGCGTTTGCCGTATACGAATAAGCATTATTTTCGGGAGGATAATCATTAATGGAAGCTTTAAAAATAACCTTTGAAGTATTCCCTGAAGAAATATTTCCAATTAAAATGCCGTTATGAAGATCTGGGTCTGAATCTACAAGAACGTCATCCACAACAACGCTATTCGAAATAAGCGTATGCCCTTGTGGAAGAGGGTCTTTTAATACAACATTTAGAGCTGTTCCTAATCCACATGAATCAATGTTCAACGTAAATGTCACAACTTCACCCACCGAAGCATCAATAGACTCTTCTGAATTCACAAGTTTAAAGACTGTTAGATTTGGAATATCTTGCGATGGTAATATAATTGAAACCATATTTGTGATGGCTTCGAGATCCAATGTGGCATTCAGGCAGGTTTGTGATTGGTAGTCGAGAATACCCTGATTATAAAAAATATTCCCGAAAGAAGGATAGTCGGTGACGAGAACCTTAAATTCAAACATCGCTGCCTGACCGATTAATAGATTTCCTAAAGCAAAACCCTCAACTAAATCCGGATCATTCTGAAGAACTTCATTAAATTTAAAACTGCCAGGAACATATTCAAGACCTGATTCCAAAATATCTTTAAAAGTCACCGCAACAGCATTGCTTGTTCCATCATTTTGAAGCTTACAAGTAAAAGTCAAGGTTTCCTCTAAAACAGCTTCGATGGAATTTTGTGAATTCACCTGCATTGTCGCTGTAATGATGGGAGCTCCGACTTGAATTTGGATTCCCAAAGCATTGATGGTATAATCATCCCCTGTTGTTGTTCCAAGAGCGTAAGCAGATGTTTGGTTGTAGTTAATGATATCGGAAATATCAATGCTCGTAATGTCATACCCTTGCCTATTACCTGCTGAGACAATTCCCCTCACGGGATCAGAATTATGATTCCCGAAGCTACCGCGTGTATCTAAAAGACCGGACCCGTTATCGACTAGCTTCGTTGATATGGCTGTTTTGTTTAGCGGAAGCAATGTATTAATCTGGGAACCAAAAAAATTTCCGGCTGGATTATTCGTCCCTTCTAAAGAATTGTTGTTGATTGTAAGAGGCAAGCCATCCCCAAATAGCATGTGATCGCCCATTTTGTTTGCGTCTCCCTCAATTGCACTGATAAACAAATTGCCTTTTAAAGCGCCAGAAGGAGGAGCGCAAAAACCAGAAATTGACGCAGGAAGATTTGTCGTATATGAAGCTTGCTCACAGCCAACAAAAAGAGTCATGTTATAGGTCAACATTAAACCATTTCGAAACACGACAGCAAGTGTCCAGCCTGCAGCATTGTGGGTATCATCATGGGCGGAAATGGTTGCCGGAATGCCTCCAACAGTGTATTTGCCACCTCCACCCTCCTGCACAATGCTCGTGACATCTGCACTTCGCATATAATTTCCAGAAGTGGAATATCCAGGAGTTATCGCGGTTTGGCTTGTCGTGGGATCGGGAGTAACTTGAAAACGAATGTGTTGAGGTGTTGAAAGAGTGATAGGAGTATTCGGTTCGCTACCGGTGATTTCATTTTGAAATCCATAACTTCCAGACCAAATGAGTTCGGCATAGAGTACTGTGCTGTCTTGAGGGAGATCTAAGAAAGCTGAGGAGCTATTTTGCTGCCAGCTTAAAGTTGTACCTGGCAGATAATTTCCAACTTTCTGAGTGGTATCAGCTGTAATAAAGGCTCCAGCTGAATCACATGTTCCGGGCTCATTCTTATTCGCAAGCTTGCTTAATCCTAGCGTATTGCCCGTAAAAAGAATACCGCCATTGTCTGTTGTTGTATAACGCTTTATATAAGTCGCTTCTATAGGAGTAAGACAAACAGAAAGCAAAATCAAAAGGAAAAGAGTGATTTTAAAGGAAAAGGAACCCCTACATCGCGAAAATGGCGATATATACATGTTGAAAGCCTCGTTATGAAAGTGTCGTTTAGGAAATGCTGAAAGTCAAAAGCAGTTTTTTTCGCCCAAATTTTCAAAGTAAGCAATCCATTCTTTTTTGAAAATATTTTTCAAACATTGCTTAGAACAGATCGAAAGATGCTTATTTTAAAAATTTTCATCTATATGAATCAAACTTCCATATTTGTTCAAATTTTGCCCATGCCTATTAGCATTTTTTTAAGTATTCATTTTAGCGGTCTGCTTTTATAAATCCTAAATCGGCTTTTCTTCCTTGAAGGCAATCATAAACTCTGTTTTCCAGCGAGCGAAAAATTGGCATCTATTTTGCAGAAAAATCTTTAAAAATGACAAGGAATTTCCGGAAAAAATTAAGCTAATAATCACTGAAAATAGTTCAGTACAACTTATTTATTTAACAAAAGAAATATTCGATAAATGTGTTAAAAATCAAGTTTCCGGTTCTTTAAAATTTTCTTCAGATAAAGAGGTACAAAATTACTACCTAAATACGCAATTTTAACCATCCTTACTAACAGACATTGCGATTTGCAAATCTTGTATCGCAATACCTGTTAAATCAACGATCATCAATTGATCGTCTGAATGTCTTCTCTTCTGAGGATTGAGAATCGCTTCTCCTAGCTCAAATATTTGACTTGATTTGAGCCTTCCCTCTTTGAATGCATATGAAGTATCTCCAAATTGAAGACATTGTTCTCGGCTATCGACAATGATCCGATCTGCCATTGAAAATAGCCTCGGATCGAGCTCTTGCTTTCCTACGTCGTCTGCACCAACTGCAGTAATGTGAGTTCCCTCTCTAATTTGGCTCGCAAGTAACAAAGGGCTTGAGGCTGAAGTTGTTGTCACAATGAGATTACACTCAGCACACAATTGTTTTAAATTGAGTTCAGCTTGAAGTTGAAATTCCGCAAGCTCAGGATTTTCACAAAACTTTCTAATTTTAGATTCATAGCGTCCCCACACCTTAACTTTGCGGCAATTCGTCACGTATGGGAGCAATTTGAGCTGCCAATAGGCTTGCATTCCTGTGCCTACGATTCCAATGCATGAGATGTTTTTAGGCGTAAAATACTTAGCTGCTATACAGCCTGCCACTGGTGTACGGAGATCTGTTAAAAACCCTTCATCCAGCAAAAGGACCTCTGGTTTTCCTGTGGCTTTATCAAACAAAAGCATTAAGCCATTTCCACTTGGAAGACCCAAGCTTGAATTTTCATAAAAGGTGGAAGCGACTTTAACAACGTAGTATCTCCCCTTTTTGGTATACCCATATTTGATATGGATATCTCCGGGAGGATGATCAAAATAGAGAGTGCTTACAGGAGGAACCACGGCTTCCCTTTGGCTGTAAATCACAAATCCCTCTTCAATCGCATTTAAAATGGTTGGAATGTGAAGTACCTTTTGGATGTCTTGCTTAGTCATGATTTTCATGTTTCTATCTCGTCAAATACACCTCGAGCAACCATGCAAACATCCCCACCAACTTTCACCGAGATGATCTGATTCGTCTGGCCACTGACTTGCACAAAAAGCTGACTTGGACGTTTTAAAAAACGCCCTTGATTAATCACAAATTGATTATTGATTGCTGTAATACCGTGTTGAACTAAATAAGCTCCAACGGGTCCTGCTGCGCTGCCTGTTGCAATATCTTCTACTCGTCCATCATTATCCCAAGTTCTTCCTTCAAGTGTCGACACTTGTAAAATGTAAGCAAATTTGGCTTTCACCGAAGCGAGCAATTCAGCTAAATTGCGCGAAACAATGCATATTTTCTGAAGATCACATGAAACAGGAACGATCAAATAAGGCAAGCCCGTCGAGATAACCTGCATAGGTAAGTTAGGATGAATATCTCTTGCTGAAAGATTTAATGCCTTTAAGATTTCCAACGTGTGTGATCGCTCTAAAGGAGGGTAAAATTGTGGCTGTCCTTGTTCCATGGTTGCATGGTAATACCCCGCTTTTTTGACTGTCTCTACCTGGACTTGTTTGTTTGGTAAATCAAAAGTCCATGCACAAGCTTCTCCATTTTGCAATTCACGTAAAAAACAGGCAGCGCCAAGGATAGGATGACCCGCAAAATCTAATTCTTCTTCCATGGTAAAAATGCGAGCCTGAAATCTTGTGGGGTCATGTGTGCCAGACAAAAATATGGACTCGTATTGCCGCAATTCTTGTGTCAGCTTTTGCATGAGTTCGGAATTCAACGGCTCATTATGCATAAAGACCGCTAAACCATTGCCTGCTAAAGGAACCTTACTGAAAACATCGATTAATCGATAATGGATCGGATGTGATTTGAATGTCATGGCTATCTCAAGTTACAAGGGAAACCTCTGCTCCTAATGCTTTTGGTAAATCATAAAAGGTTTGATAAGACCGAGTCGGAGCAATGACATGATCACCTGGTTGTAAAAGAACATGTATCAAAAGGGCTTCGCCTGCCCCGGCAAATGTTCCGATGCCACCTTTTTTAATCCTTGTATAGAGATGCGAAATCTCCTCCTTAAACAAAGGATGACCTGTAGAGTGTTGTATAGCCTAGATTTAAATTTTCCCATAAATGTTTTGATTCACAATCGCAAAAGCTTAAAAGTTCTTGTAACGCTAAGGCTTCATTATCAGAAGAGCAAAGCAAATAGGGTGCTTTAAATTCCCACGTATTGAAAAAAATTTTCCAATTTAAAAAAAGGAAGACACAAATTACCTCAAGTAATTATACAGGGTGGCTCTTGAAATCTCTAAAACATCTGCGATATAAGAAGCTGCATTTTTAGCTTGGAAAGCCCCTTCTATATGCAGAGCTTCAATCAATTTTTTCTTTTTTTCCTTTGTGAGGGTTTTCAAGGATTCGCCATGCTCCTGCAGATAAATAGAAACATATTCATTAATCTTTTCACGCCAATCATCTTTAAAAAGAGCCTCTGGCTTAGTGATGTCCCCTATTTGTTCCATAAAGCCCTGCAGAAATTTTTGCATGTCTTCCCATTTTGACAAGTCCACATTGATGCATAGTAATCCTATTGGATTGCCCTTCCGGTCTCTAAGGGTTGCCGTCACACAACGCATTCTTTTTCCATCCCAGTTCGTCTTAAAGTAAAGGGGAAAAACATCCGGAATTTCTGAAAGATTTTTTATTTCATCAAGCAAAGATTCATCCCCGACTTTTCTTTTTGAAAGATTATTGACAATGTGAGCAATACACCCCGTTTTTAAATCATGAATAACCACTTCTCCGTGTGGATGAAGAAGTAATCCAATCGCTTGTGCGATGGCAAAGAATTGTTTTAAGTTCATGATATTCCTCCTGTAAATATACATTTATGTCTAAATTAGATTTTTTTGTCTATTTTTAAATAAAAAAAGACACAAACTCCTAAAAGCTGTGTCTTTTTTTTAAATTTAAATACTTTGAGGAATCTGTTCAAGAACTCCACTGCGAATATTCGATCCAACTATAAACGCTTGTAGACATTCCACAAGTGCTCCTTTTATATTAAGTCATTTCGTAATGACATTAGGATTAGATATAGAGAATTATTCGTTTAAACATCAATATTTTCAAATTTGCAAAGAGCTTTAAGAATATGTTTTTAAAGCATAATTATGAAAAAAAAATCCATTTGCTTTAAGAAAAAAAGTTTAGATAGACAGGAAAGAAAAAAATCAGAAAAATAAAGGCTAATCATGGCAAGGATGTAAAAAATATGGATTCGAATCAAAAAAAAGACATTTCAAATCTTTTGATTGTGATGACATCGGCTATCGGATGCGCTGTATTAGCGCTGGGTTACATGATGTATACGTCACAATCTGAAAATCAATACCTTCTAAATCACATTCTCATTTCTCCAGATGTTATCCAAACTCTTAACTATCCCCTCGCAGAAAATCGCAATAAAAAAGCACCTGCATTATCTTTCAAACGAATCGAATATTCTTACTTCGATTCAGAGAAACACCAGTGGATCACAAAAGAAATTTCGTCGGCAAAATATGCGGATCTTTATGCTTACATTGCATCTGATAAAAGTATAGAAACACCTTCCGACGATATGATTGACGCCTTTTTACACCCCCAACCAATAAAGCTCACTCTTTTTGTCGAAGAACGGTCCTCAAATCAAGCCTCTCCTCTTAAGAGCGTATTTCAAGAAGTCGATTTTTCGGCTAAAGGAGATTTTTTTCGTGTTCAATTAAGAGAGCAAACCTTAAATTCTCAACAAGCTTATTTTTATCATCCGCACATTTATGCAATTGTGCAAAAAATACTTAATGAATCGCCATGAAAACTACAGGTCAATTTACTTTTTTAGGAACAGGCGGATCCATGGGAGTCCCTGTCATCGGTTGCCATTGCGCAGTCTGTTCCTCTCCTTCTCCATTTAATAAGCGGATGCGTCCTTCCGGATTAATTCAACTTGGAACTGAAAAAATCTTGATAGATGCAGGACCTGATCATCGCAATCAAGCGCTTATCAATCGAATTGACCGCTTAGATGGGGTGATTTTTACTCACGCCCACCATGATCATAGTGCGGGAATTGATGACTTACGCGTTTATTACATGCATACCCACAAAGCTTTAGAATGCCTGATGTCAAAAGCAACATATGATGAACTTAAGTATCGCTACGCCTACATCTTTCAACCGCAAGAACACTACAAGCTCACCACAAAGATGCATATCCACTTGTTAGAAAATGAAAGAGGCAAAGTGAATTTTCTGTCTGCCAAGCTTCGCTATTTCACCTATGAGCAAGGTGGTATGGCTGTCAATGGTTTTAAATGCGGAAATCTAGCCTTTGTTTCAGATATTCGACATTATCCTGAATCCATTTTTGAAGACTTGTCTGGCACGGAAATTTTAATTATTAGTGCCTTGCGCTTTACTCCTTCTCCTTTACATTTAACTGTGGACGAAGCTCTCGCTTTTGCTGAGAAAACACAAGCAAAACAGGTATGGTTTACGCATATTGCGCATGAGCTTGATCACGAAAAAACAAATGCTTATCTTCCAGAGCACGTCCGCCTGGCTTATGATGGCCTCGCATTCGATTTTTTACCCGAATTTGCATAAACAACCCGCATTTTCATGTTTTCTTGGACATCTTTCATCGAAACATATACCCCAATACCTGCGTGAGAAAGACTTTGTAATTTTTTACTGCGCTTCGGCATGAAAACTGCATTAAATATTTCTGAAAGCGTATAGCTATTAAAAAGCTCGCTAGTTAGAGTGACAGAGTTAAATTGGCGATTATTTTTTTCATAAAAACTTTGGACATAATTGATTATTAAAAGTTCTCCTGTTGCTTTAACGGCTGTCGGTATAAATAGTGCCAAGTTATGTGTTCCTAGATGATAGGCTCTTCGAAAAAATTGCTCGTCCGTTAACTCATCGTAAACATTCATGGCACGCAAAATTCTGACAAATTGGTCAAGGCTACAACTTGGATTTTTTCCAGGACAACTTGAACAATAGGCATTTTTTAGATGTATCGCTTGAGTCAATTTATTGATTGTCGAAACCATTTGATAAGAAACATAATCTGAACTTTCAATCTTTGCTTTTAAGCTATAAATCCTTTCTGAAATACATGTTGAATAGGGATCTTGGGGTTGATTGGGCACATCAAATTGACTCAAATCTTTCACTCGTTTTTTCCGAATGAGTGAAACACATTGATACCCAGCCCAAGAAGTTTTGGCAACAGCATTTAGACTTTCATCATCCAGTTGTTCTAAGGGGAGAAGAATTTCTTCCATGCCACCCCAATTAAAAAGTGAGAGATTTGCAACTTCCATAAAGCACCTACTAGAAAAAATATGAGAAAATGTTTAAACTTCTTTTCTGCTATCCGGGAGGAAAAAGTGCAAAAGGGGACTAAAATATCAAGTGAAGAAGAGAATGCGCAAGAGAAAAGAAAAGCTTTGCTTGTTTCTGCATTCAATGGAAATGATCAGCGCGCAATTTGCGAAGAACATCTAGACGAACTAGAACTGCTTGCTGAAACATATGGGGTCGAAATCGTGGCAAAAGTCCCCTGTCTAATTCGTAAGGTTGATGCGGCGACTTTCGTTACTCAAGGTAAGCTTGAGGAATTAATCACGCTCAGTAAAGAATGCGCTGCTGATCTTATCATTTTTGACGATGAAATCTCACCCAGCCAACAACGCAATCTCGAAAAAGCCTTTCAGTTAACCGTTATGGATCGAACTGAAGTGATTTTAGAAGTCTTTGCGCAACGTGCCAAAACCAAGGAAGCACGTCTACAAATTGAATACGCCCGCGTTAAGTATCAAGCGCCAAGACTAAAACGTCTATGGTCTCACCTATCTCGCCAGCACGGATCGGGAGGAGCTGGTGGAGGAGCCTATCTGAAAGGAGAAGGAGAAAAGCAAATTGAAATCGATAGACGCTTAATCAAAAAGCGTTTAGAGCAATTGCAAAGTGAAATCCAAGAAGTTAAAGAGCATCGTGAAATTCAACGTGTGGCGAGAACCCGTTCTGCAATCCCAGTCTTTGCCTTAGTCGGCTATACGAATGCTGGTAAATCCACACTGCTAAATGCCCTAACTGATGCTGATGTATTTGTAGAGGATAAACTTTTTGCCACATTAGACACAACAACTCGAAAATTTCCTTTGTCAACGGGACAAGAAGTCTTAGTTACTGACACTGTAGGCTTTATTCGCAAGCTCCCACACCTTCTAGTCGCCGCATTTAAAAGCACACTTGAAGAGGCCATTCAAGCAGATATCTTGTTGCATGTGATTGATGCGACACATCCCATGGCTCTTGAACAAGCCAGAACGACAATCCAAGTGTTGAAAGAGCTAGGCGTTGGAGATAAACCCATTATTACCGTTTTAAATAAAATTGACCAAGCAGAGCAAAATGAGTTGACCACACGCTTAAGGCTAGAATATCCACGCACCGTCCCTATTTCGGCTTTGCATCGGCGGGGATTTGAAGAGCTGGAAGAGATGATGCTGCGTGAACTCAGCCAGCAAAGAAAAACTTTAAATCTACGTATTCCACAAAGTGAGTATGCCCTTGTGAGCGAAATTCGTCGAAGCGGCAATGTGATTAGTCAAGATTACGAAGAAAACGATGTGCTCATTGAGGTAGATCTTCCTGTAGCTCTAGCCAATAAATTAAAAAATTATGTGATTTCATGAATGAAACGCAGGCTTTTTATTCTGTTTTAAGCCTTCCTGCCGCTGAAAGACCAAGAGAAAGACTTTTACAGCATGGAGCTGATGTGCTTTCCTCGGTTGAACTCATTGCTGTCCTACTAGGAAGTGGAATGAAAGGCATGCCCATTTTGCAATTATCTCAAGAGATTATGAGCCGTTTTGGCTCCTTGCAAAATTTAGCTGACGCAACCATTGAGGAACTGTGCCAAATCAAAGGTTTGGGCACAGCCAAAGCCATTCAACTAAAAGCAGCATTAAATTTAGGAAAACGTTTATCTAGAACCCAAGTTTCTGCCAAATTTCAAATTCGAACGCCTCTACATGCCTACCATTTAGTGAAAGATGATCTAGAAAAGGCTATGCAAGAGCATTTTTTGACAATCTTACAAGATGTCAAAGGCTATGTCATCTGTTCCCCAACTGTTGCGCTGGGAACACTAACAGCTACCGTTGTGCATCCGCGTGAAGTTTTTTATCCAGCCATTCGGCATCGCGCAGCGAGTCTGATATTGGTTCATAATCATCCAAGTGGCGATCCCACCCCTTCAAAAGAAGACCTTGATGTGACAAAAACCCTTGTTGCAGTTGGTCGGCTTGTGGGAATTTGTGTAAACGACCACATCATTATTGGGAGGGACAGGTACGTTTCGCTGCGTGAAGAAGGATTTGACTTCTCCCGCTTCCCTAAAACTTAATTACTGAAAGATCACTGAAATAGTGGTCTGAATAAAAAATCTTTCGATCTTAGCCTGCTTTTTTCTGTAATTCTTTAAATAGCTTTCGTAATGGACTGTAAGGATAATTTTGTAAATCTTCGGGACGCGACTTCAAGATCTGATTTTTGAAATAATTCTCCATTTCAAAAGGGTCTTGTTCAGAAAGCCAAACGATAAGCTCTCTAAACTCATCTTCGGGATAATGGTCATGCTCTCCATTAAAGAAGCGTATTTGAGCCAGAAAACGGTTAAATCTAGGTTGGATTGAATCAGAATTAGTCAGTAAAGGTCCAGAAACAAATTTTTTCAAACGCAAATCATAAATGCTCTGTGATTTATCAGGCTTGCTAAATTCTTTAAAAAAATCTAATGTATCTAGAATAACCAATTGCAGCTTATCTTTCCAATTGATCTTCACCCTAATATAGTGCACGGGGTTTTGCAAACGATCGAACAATTGTCTTTGTTTCGATAATTCATTCCTATTATAAGGGAAAAAATTCTCCGAAAAGCTGATATTCCGATCAAAAGCTTTATGAAACTTATTAAGAGCACGCTTGTCAGGATAATTAATCCAACTATAGTATTCTCGAGATGCTTGACTTTCTATCTCTATTTCAACTTCAGTTTCGGTTTCAATTTCAGTTTCTGTCTCAATTTCAACTTCTTGATCTAATAGCGGACTACTCCCTCCAAATACTTTTATGGGTAATCGTAGAAGCAACTCTGGTGGATAGCTAAGTTTCGATAAACGTTCTCTCGCTTTGGACAGCTCTAACTCATTCACCATTTCCAGATAACCATCCTGCAAAGTTTTCAACTCGGTTTCCGGATCTTTATCCATACGATTAATCATCGCATTCATGGCAAAGTAAGAGCCGTGGATAGATAGATCGCCCTTTTTTTCTGTGACTAAAATCTGATGTTCCACAAAGTCTTCTCGATATCGGCCTAACATGGCTTCTAACCCAATATTCTCGGCTCGTGCTAATAAATCTGCAATCATCTCACTGCGCACAATGTCGCGCAATTCGTGTTTTTTTGCGCGAAACAAATCGTCCGCTTCTCTTTCAACACTATTTTGAAGAGACTTCTTAATCAGATCTGATACATCCTGAACTGGATCTTCCTTCGGAACAATGTAACAAGCGCGTTGATCTGCCCTTCTTAAACGGCCCACAGTTTGAAGTACTTCCTCAAATAGCTGCTTACTATTCGCTGTAATAAGGGCTCTAGCTCCAGGTGCCATTTTAAAATCAGCCCCTCTTGCACGGCTTTCGTCAAAAAAACCACCCAATTCACTAGGCTTTAATCCCGCTGCTTCAGGAGCAAGAATCCCTTTTCGCGTATGTACTTGCTGACGATTCCCAGCACCGCCTAATAGAACCCCTTGGATGCGAGAACTAGAAGGTTGTCCATCTAGCAATTGCTGAGAAGGAACTCCAAACGGCATTCCATGGAGGGCCGCCACGCCAGCTCCATCAATAACAACCTGAATATCTGAATCTGTTTTCACAACCTCAGAAATTAATGTTTCAGGATGTTCAGGATTATAGCGTAACATTTTTGGAATTGAACCATCACACGCTCCACTTTTTAGCAGCATTGCTGTCACCATTTTGCCTGTTGCTCCTTTATCTTCCGCGCCTTCAATTTGCATAGAAGAAGGGAGCGCATGCAATGAGCCTAATGTCGCAGACGCACCAGCGGTGTGTTTAGACATGGCCACTAAATTATGGCCGTCGCAACTAATTTTGCCTGTTGAAACTTCTAATTTCGCCAAACAAAGCTCTAGAAAACGTCGAATACGAAGAGGATCTGCATTGACTTCACGGATTAAATCGGGGATTTGGCTTGGCAATGTTGCGCTAAGCTTTTTCCCAGGGAAAAAGCTTTCAAACACTTTAGCTTCAGGGGTTTCATCCATACTTTCATAAAATCCATTCATGACGGCAGCTTCAGCCGTATTTTTCTTGGAAAAAATCCATCGATGAATAAACTCTTCCCTTTCCCCTGTCTGGTAATGATCTTGAATGGTGTAATTAACACGTTCAAGAATTTGCTCAAATTCAGAGCTTTCACGCGGAATGTCACTTGCAAGGCAAGGCACTGTATGTTCACCATCCTTGGAGCGAATATATCTCACCTGACAAGTTTTAGATAATGTCAGAGGTAAATAAGTGCAAAACTGATCTTTAAGAAGAGCTATCTTGTCTTTCTCTTGTGGCAACCAATGTTGAACTTCTGCAAGAAAATCTTCACTCTCTCCCAAAAAGTAATCTTTTAAAGCATCTATAAAAGCTTCTTTGCTTTCGTTTTGAATGCCTCGCTCATTGGCTATTTTTTCTGCCATTTGTGCTGCGACTCGCTTAATTACCTTATCTCGTTGCACTTCTGTTAACGATTCGCCTTGCAAGTTGCGCTGTAAACCTAGCTCAGAATCTGCTAAAAGGAGATCATATAATTCCAGGCTTGTTTGCCAAATAAATGGTGGAATGGGTTGAGCTACACCCACTTTTAAATGCCTTTCTTCCCGCTGATTCAGAGCTTTATCGAACTCATCCAGAATGGTTGATTGATGTTTTTGCATGAGCGCTCGAATTTTTGTTAAATAAATTAGGTGCTCTTTTTCAATGGGAGAAATCTCTTTTGGTGATTGCCTGGATTGTTGATCAATCAGACGAATCCATTTTTGCTCTAAAGCCTGTTGACTTTCAATCGTGGAAATCACCACGCCCTTTTTCATGATGGTATGCAATAAATCTTCGTACATTTCTTTAAAAAGAGAAATCTGGCCCAATGGAGAATGATTGTCTGGAATTTGTATGGGAGTAGACATGTTAAATTGAAGCGGATAAATACTTCTTTGACAGATTTTACCCAGCTTGTTTTTTAGATCGTGCAAATTCTCTTCAAAAAGTTGTTTAGGAAAGTTGACTGTTACAAGATTCGTACCGTTTGCTAGCATCAAGGCACTCAAAACCAGAATAACAGTAGTTTTACCCGCCCCAGTTACGGCTTGCCTTACACTGTCAGGATTTTGGATAAAGTCTTGAACCATTTTGAGTTGACCTTCACGCAGAAGAAGATTAGACATATACTCAAACAATAGTAGCTGAGGGCTTTCTTGAGGATTATATTGTCTTTCTGCTGTCAAAAGCTCGTACAAAGAAGCTTCAGCCATAGGGGAAGATCCCTCTTTTTTATCACTGAGTTGTTTGATTTCATCCAGAGCGGCATCGATGCGTTGAAGATCGGTTATAATTAAGAGATAGTCTCCTAAGGCATTCTTAAGTTTATCGAATTCAATCCCCTCGGGTAAGCTTTCCGTCAAACTTTCTAAATCATTTTGCAAAAAATGTTTTAATAAAAGTTCTAGATCAATATTTATCACAGCTTTAGCTTTTTGCTTTAAGAGATAGACAGGAACACTTTTTTCTTGCACAAGAGTCAAAATAAGTGTACGGGCAGCCTTTTGCTTTGCATCCCATTGAGCTCTTTTTTCCCACAGATTTTTTTCTAATGTAGCACGAGAGTCTTCTCCTTTTATAAACATCATGGGCGTTTGCGCTTGTATACGCTCTTTTGCTAATCGCATCTCGTTTTCAAGCTCCATTGCCGCCGCACTTAAAGCAGCGTTTGATGCCTGCTTTAAACTGGAAAGATCGAGAACCGGAATGGGAGGAATCACGGTATTTTCAATAAAAAACTCTTGAAGCTGCTCTTTCGAGTAAATGGAATGTCCAACAGAAGGATCAAGTGAAACGAGACTCATGAGAGGCTTTTTTATACTTAAAGCTTGTTCTAAATCATCTAAGCTTAATTCGTCATATATAAGATCCGGATTTTTAGATTTAGCCTTCGCTAAACACTCATCAAATTCTCTCTTTAATTGCATAACATCATATTCAATCGCAGACACTTTCACATTTTCATCTGAACCTGGATGCTCTTGCTCAAAATTTTCCACAAGATTTTCCAACTCGCTAAGGAATGTCTGTAAATTTTCCACGGTTTCTTCATATTGTCCTTTCTCTTCTTCATAAAATCTACTCGCTTTTAAATAGAGATCGGGGACTTTTGGAAAAGGAATTGAATCACCCGTCTTTCGTATATCGAGAACTTTTATCAAGTATTTTTGCAAAGTCTGATAAAATTCAGGCCGACGGACATGCGCTCCTGCTCTGGGATCTTTTAAATCTGGTAATGAACGCAAGGTGAGTTCTAGACGCCGAAAATTTTGGCTTGTAACATCCTTGTCAAGGATCGTTTTGTAGATCTCAATAAACTGAGTTCCCAGCTGCGACGCATCTTTAGAAAGAAATTTGTAGGTAGAGTCTTCTTGTCTCTCCCTCAATTCACGTAACAAATCATTACTAAATTTGGAAATTTTTGTTTCGATTTTGGAATCTTGAAAATAAGCTCGCTCAGCCTTTAAAGGTTTCATCTTACGAGCTTCCTTCCTTTGTAATAGCATAGGAGCATTGGCAAGATAAAATTGCTCATCATATTCTTCCAAAGCTCTCAAACAAAGCAATTCGTGCTCTGCAGAAATTCTTTGCAAACCTGAAATTTTCCCCCCATATTGCAGATATTCTTTGTAAAGCTCCGCCATTGCCCTTGTGAATGCATGCTTATGGGCTCTGGGCGCTAATTTTTTCCCAATTAAGGCTGCCTGAAGCTTAAGAGCAATGTTATCTGGTGTCTTAATCGAATCATCTGTTATGAATTTTTGAAGGGCATTAACGTCTCCCTGAACCCATTTTTTAGGATTTATGGTTAACGAGAGAAGAAATTCTAAGCTTCTTTCTGGCTGATTTAGCAAATGAGCGACTCTGGCAAGATATGTATAAGGCTCTATCGATTGCTCGGAGATTTCTTTTAGATTTAAACTAATAGGGTCTATGTCAAAAATCCAATAATCTTGCTTTCCTTCTTGAGCACTCAATTTCCAATCGGATCTTACAGGATCTTTCTTATCTAAAGAAAGGAAGTGCCCCTTTAATGTACTTTTTATCGCATTAAAGAATAATCGATAGGAAAACTCAAGTATATTAGGTTCGATTGTTAATTGAGGGACAATGAGTCTATGTTGCGAAGCGATCTTTGGATGAGTTAGAAGCAAAGCATGCGGAAGACCTTTTTTTAAGGTACTTTCAGAAGGGGTCACTTCTAAAATCCAACCATTCAAAGGAGAACTCGCACACACAACTTTTCCATCTTTCTCAATAAAATCTAAGCCGTAGCGCGTTAACTCAACTTTTTGAATTTTGCTTTTTGTCTTCCAAACTAAAATATTTGAAGGCGAATCCAAGCTTTTTAACTGTTGCCATACGGGATGCATAGAATCGGTCAAGGACCCCACTTTCGCTTCTTTTTGTTCGTTCTCAACTCTTAAATCTATGACATGATCAATAATTTGTTTGCTTTTGCCTTGTTTTAGAGAGATCCAATAAAGAGCATTTCCCTTGTCATCCATCACAAAAAAATGGGAAGGCTTTCTGGAGTCTACCCAAAAACTGTAGTTTGGCTGATCTAAAAATTCAGGGAGTTTTGACTCACTTTTTGCCTTTTTATATTGCTTAATCGCTTTTAAAATGGATTTTAAACCAACTTCTGCGAGTTCTTCTCCCTTGTCCGACGAAGAAGATAAGGCGAATAGGCTTTCCTTAGGAACATATTGCAACCAATATTTTTTCTCTCTGCTTGTGATTTCCCTGTACACACACACATCTTTCTGTGAAGAAGCAACAACAACCACTGCTCGATTTTGAGGATCATCTAGATGGTAAAAATCTGCTGCATCACATTGCATATGCTTAGAAGAAAAGCCTACAATACTCATTTTAGCTAAAGCCTGACCAACCACCGGATTTTCTTTAATTTCAAGAGGCATACTTTGCGTGGACCAGCCTTCTTTCTTATTATTCAAAGTTCCTTTGAGCAAATCAATTTGGTAATCGCCGGCCATATAAAGCGGGAAGCTTCCTACCCATTCTTTTCCTGGTGGTGGAGAGTTTGTTAAAAGACAGATTGAATCCAAAACTTTTTCAAGTACGGGTTTTGATTCCGCTTTTTCCAAGAATAATTTAATCGGATTTTTCCATTTTTCACGCAATGTACGGACACGAATTTGTTGTAGTGGATCCAATTCATATATTTCGGCTGAAGTACTATTTAAAATAGCATTGCCCTCTAAAAATTCCACAATTTGCTCTGTACTTAGTTGATCTAAATTCTCATACATCAGCAAAAGATGGGTCCAAAGAATATGGCGATATTCAAATTCCGGATTTTTATGATCTAAAGATGCATAGGCCCATTCTCTAATTAACGGAGTATAATCAGGAAATTCAAAATCAATGCGATGATTTTGAATTAAATCAGGAGAAAGATTTTCAAGGCTCTGCGCTAAATAAATCATAAAAAGAGTTTCCGGAATCTTTCCACGATTACTAAAAAGTTTAAATTGCTCTTTGATCCAATCAGCTAAAAGTCGTGCGAGTTTTTCATTATCTTTCAAATGATTGTGAAGTGTATTTTTTTCATAATCATATTCATCGTGATACCCACCAAAAATGACGTGCTCAAGTAACGCCCGTACATCAGGAATTTCTAAAAGATAGGGTTTTTGCTTAAGTAACCCCATTGTTTCAATAATGCCATTTTTACCTACAGCAACAAGTAAATCTGCAAGATCAGGCTTTGATAAGCTCGGTAAGTTTTTTGCTTCTCGAGGAAAAGGGAAATCTAATCGTTTGAGCAAATCTGCAAAAATTTTTTCGGGATTGTCTCTAATCGCTTCTTCCGTTTTAAGGCTACGTCCTCTTTTATCTGGAAATTGACCATATTGAGCTGCCGCACGAACAGGAGCATATTGATATTTTTTATTCCTTGCAGAATGAGCCACTTCGCTCGCTTCATTGGCAATAAATTCTACCCCCAACATTTTAACTTGAAAAATCCTTTGGAAAAGTTCCATTTGCTGATCCAGAGCTAAAACTTGTGGAGGAATACCAACTTTATTTGCAAATAACTGTAATGGACGTTGATACCTAACAGTGTCTTTTTGGTCTTGTGATTTTCGACTTCTTTGATATGGATAATCTCTACTTTCTATTGTTAAAATTTTTTGTGAAGGCCTTGCATTGCTAGAAAAACTTGAGATATAGGTTGTGTATCCATATTGATCAATAATTTCGTTTCTTAATTGATCTTCTCTGATGGAGTAACTTCTTAAACGCGCGCTAAAATTTCTTAGATATTCACTTAGGACTTGAGGCCAAAAAGTTATCACAACACTATCATTGATTCGCGTTCGATCAGAATCAAGCCGAACCAGATATTCTTGCAAAATCCCAACTTTGATAACCGTCATCAGTTTTTCGGGATTTACTGTCTCTGTTTTAAGTGCGGATTCAACTAAAAACTTGCTTATTTTTCCTAATTCGACGCAACAAGTTTGCCGAAGCTCTGGGGACATTTCATCCCAATTAATGGATCCTCCTTGATAGTCATATAAATGTTCGGTTTTTTGCGGCTTCGTGATTTTAGGAAGTTCAATCGCATAGACAAAATCAAGGATGCGATTTTGTAAGTCATAATCCTCATTTTTACTGTTTAGCTCTTCGCATTCTTTACATAAGCCAGAAAGTACTTTCGGAATCGAATCGATGTTCAGCTTATAAGCATATTCATTTTTTTCTTTTGAAATACTCTTTTGAAGGATTTCTTCTGGTATATCTATCCTTATTTGAGTCTCAGGCATAGTGGAAGAGCTTGTTTTAAGACTAGTAATCCACTTGAAATTGAAAGGTTTAACATTCAATTCCTTCTTGTGAAAAACAAAAGGGGTAATCCTGCTTTTCTGCAAAAAGGGATTTTTTTTAGAGGTTCGCACCTTTTCGTTTTTAGCCTTTGCAATCGTCCGCTCGATTGCAGCGCATTCTCTATTTAATACGGCTATTTCAGCTTCCGACAATTGTCCTTCTGCAAACATTAAGCTTGTTAATCGACTGACATTTTGAACCCCTTCTTTTAGAAGAAGTTGATTAGTCAAATTATTCGATAAATCTTTTTTTACGACTTCGAAAAATTCGAACAAGGTATTAACCTTGATTTGCAGTTTGCGCCGCTCCTTAGCTGGTAGTGACACTTTTCCTCCCATTCCAATCATATCAACCAACATCCAAACATTTTTTGTTTGCAGTGGGTTCTTTAGAAATGATTGATAGTTTTCGATGGGCTTAGGAGATTGATCTATTCGATCGGCAAAAGGTAAAAATAGCTGACTTAATGAATTAAAGTCTGGGGAAACCGTATTTGGTTTAACTTCTCTGCCAATTCCGGAGGCAAGGGGAAGCTGCAAAGATAAAAGAGCATTTAACCAATCTAGGTTTGAAATTTCTTCGGCTGTTAGATCATCGAAAGTTGTTTCCGGATATATTTTCAACTTTCCAGCAGAAGCAAGCGTCGCATGAGGATTTACGGACAAATCCCGTGATAAAATTCTTATTTTGTAAGATCCCGATGGATTTTTTGTTATTTCATATAAAGCTGGATGAATTTGCAATCCTTGTCCCCATCCTCCAGGCAAAATACACGATATCCCAGAAGGAAGATCCTTAATTGTTTGACTAAGATTTTTACAGAAAACATTTAAAAGCTCAGCTCGTTTCCCCGGGTTGGAAAAAGTCCCAATTTTTTCTAATTCTGATGACCACTTTGCACATTTTTGAAGCGACTTAATCAAACCCTTAGGAGGTGCCATTTCTCCTTTTTGAGCTTTCAAAAAAGGGATCATGTACTTCAAAATTTGACTTAAGGGCGCTACCTGCAATCCAGGATATGCTGCTGATATTCGATCTGCATGGATAGCAGCCATTAAGCGTTGATCAACTTTTGGTGAACGCTTTGGCCAAAGTTTTCTTAATATAAATACGGATTGTTCAAAGAAATTAACGATTCTTCCCATTACGGTTTCATGCCGCCAGACTTGCTGAGACGGGAGTGAACGTTTTGGGAGAGTTGAAATAGGTTCTGTTTTCGGGGATCTACCAATGATTGACTTATCACTTGTTTGAGTCGCTTCCTCCGAAACAACTTTAGCGTGAGGAACTCCAAACGCATCCCTAGTTGCTTCGATCCATCGTTCAGGTTGACCATTGTCCGTTCTTATCATTATATTCTCCCGATTTAACGCTCTTATACTTAGCCAAACTTTTGAAAATGAATAAGTTAAATCTGCGCAACTAGTAATTTAAATTAAATACAATTAATTTTAAATCAACGAAATTATCATGTTTTACAAAAAAAACCACATAAATTATAACAATATTATAATTTATAATTACTTTATCGTACATTCTCAATTGGGATAACTTACTGCAGATATGCATGGAATGAATCAAATCGATTTACGAGAGATTTCGTCTTAACTTTTATTAAATTTAAGCCACCTATCCATTATTGTTTTTTATCGAAATTTAAACTGATTTTTTACTATAAATAGAGAACCAGAACTCGCTTAGAATACCCGCAATCGGGCTGTGGGATTCCTCTTTCAAAGGAAGACCTTGTGTTAGTTGGTTGGCTTGTGGAAATTTGTATGTTTCGCTTCGTGTGGAAGGATTCGGCTCCTCCCTACTCACCCAAACTTTGTTATTTAGGAGAACTCCAAATACAAAGATTACGGAAAACTTTTTTTACTTTCTCAGAATTTACAGAAGAATCAGAGTCCTCCATCGCAGAATTCGTATATAGGGTAAACTTTCTTGCATCTGTCTCAAAATATATTGGAGCATCTTCTTTTTTGGAATTTTTTATCCATAGAGCCAAAGTGGCAAGCTGCTCGGGTGATTGCGCATACTTGTATGCCGCACGTTTATATAAAGACATCCCTGGACGGAGCAAAAATTTACCCGCTATATCACAAACTTTTTTGTGCACTTCTTTGTCTTCAACTTGAAAATCGTAATGCCACAAATAGCGACATACGTCATAAAGATCGAACTTCGTATGTGCTAATTTGCCTTTTCCAAACCACGAGAGAATCCTATTTTTAATGGTATAATCATCTTTATTGATATGTACCAGCGATTGCGACTGCGTTTTTTTATCTTTTTTTATACCCAACAATTCTTTGTCTGCATCAAATTCATGTAAAGTTTGGACCACTTTATCACTCTCATCAATCTTGTCAGTTGTACGGGTAAAATCGGGATAAAAATCTGTATATTGTGGTGTTAATAAAAACATGATGGTCTCCTGCATAAGCCTATTTTTTAATTATAACCATTAACATTATTATAAATAATAATATTAGAACAGACAAGAGTAATTACGCTCCATTCAAATGAATTAATTATTTTTAAATAGATTTATTGCAAAGTTAACCTATTGTGGATATGTATAAAATTGAATCAAATTGACATTTTGTGAGACAATTTGTTATAATTTTTATTTAAAATTTAATCTTTCTATCAATTATTGGTTTTTCATGCGTACAAAAAAAGCAATTATCGGGATTTCAACTAATTTTTTATTAGAAACAGCGGGACCAGAACTCGGCCAAGAACGTGTATACGTGAATTGTTCCTATATTGATGTGATCATCCAGGCTGGCGGAATTCCTTTAATGCTGCCTTTCGTGGAAAATGAGGAAATTGTCCGCGAACAGATGAATCAGATTGACGGACTCATCCTCTCAGGTGGCATTGATGTGAATCCTTTGCTTTATGGAGAACAACCCCATCCCATGATTGGGACTATTTTTCCGAGACGGGATACCCACGAACTGCATCTTGTGCGAATTGCACAAGAAACGAACAAACCAATTTTAGGAATTTGCCGAGGTTTGCAATTATTAAATGTCGCATTTGGGGGAACTCTCTATCAGGATATTCCACACATGGTGAATACAGGGATTCAGCATTGCCAAAAAGCGCAAAAGCATGTCCCTACACACCAGGTTGATTTAATGTCTGGCACCATTTTAGAAGAAATCTTTGAAACATCGTCTCTTTTGACAAATAGCATTCATCATCAAGCAATTAAAGAACTCGCGAATGGTTTTACTGTCAATGCTAAGACAAAAGATGGAATGATTGAAGGAATAGAGAAAAATGATGGGCACTTCATGCTTGGTGTCCAATGGCACCCTGAAATGATGATCGCATCAGATACCAACATGCAAAAAATATTTAATTACTTTATTCAAAAAGTGAAGGATTATGGGTCTATCTAACTCGAAAAGGCTCGGTCTTTTAAGTATCATCCTGCTGGGAATTAACAGCATGATCGGTACCAGCATTTTTATTCTCCCCGGAAAAGTGATGGCTCTTGTCGAAACGTGGGGACCTTTTCTTTATCTTTTAGCCACTCTTTTTATTACATCTATCGCTCTTTGCTTCGCAAAATGTGCCTCTCTTTTCAATAAAAATGGGGCTGCTTATCTGTATGCCCGTGAAGCCTTTGGAGATTTTGTAGGATTTGAAGTTGGAATGATGAAGTGGGTAATTAGTATTATTGCATGGGCCACTTTAGCTGTAGGTTTTGCGACAGGATTAAGTACTCTAATTCCCATCCTGGCTGAAGAACCATTCCGCAGTTTTTTAATTGTCGGGCAGATCACCTTTTTCACAACTTTGAATCTACTGGGAATTCATTCATTTAAGTTTTTGAATGATATGATTACCATTACCAAACTGATTCCCCTGTTATTTATTGCTCTGATTGGCCTGTTTTTTTTAAAAAGCGAGCATTTTGTCTTAACTCCCATTCATGAAATTGAGCAGACCAATTTTAAAGAAGCACTCCTCATGGTTTTTTATGCCTTTACGGGATTTGAAACATTAGCTGTTGCAGCCCAAGAAATGAAAAATCCTCAAAAGAATATTCCTATCGCTTTAGTGATTGTGATTGGTTTTTGCTCCTTGCTCTATTTTTTAATTCAAATTGTCGCCATTGGCGTTTTAGGACCTCAACTTGCCGAAAGCGTAACTCCTATTTCTGACATCGCACATGCATTAGGCGGACAATGGGGCAAAAATGTGGTAAATATTGGGATGCTGATTTCAATTGGTGGGATTAATTTAGTCGCTTCATTTATGAGTCCGAGAGTAGCCGTTGCTTTGGCAGAAGATCAGCTCATTCCATCGTTTATCGGAACTAAGAATCGGTATGAGTCCCCTTATGTAGCTGCATTGCTAACTGCATTATTTGCATGTGCTATCGCTTTATCTGGGAACTTCTATCAGCTTGCGATTTTGAATGTTGTCGCGAGATTTACACAATATATTCCCACCTGCTTAGCTCTTTTAGTTTTGCGCAGACGTGAAGAGTGGAAACCGTTAATCAATGGTCCATTCTATGTGATTATTCCTGTCGCTGCCTTAATCTTGAGTTTTTGGCTACTTTTACAGGTTTCATGGATTCAGCTCAGTGCTGGGCTAGGTGCCCTTTTAATGGGGGTCCCTCTTTACCATTTTTTCAAGTGGAAAGAGGCTTCAGAAACTTTACCTCAAACGGATTAGTCCATTGAGTAAAAATCTCAAAAAGCAACTTCCAATTGATATCAAGATTTGAGTTTATCTAATTGTTGTTTCTCAATTAGATAAACTCAAATCTTGGCTTATTTCACCGTTACAGCAATTAAGCTGAAATCATCCGGCTTTCCTGCACGATATCCAAGCCACAAATGCGCTTCTTCAGGAATTGCATCCCAACTTGCAAACAAGTGTGTGAGTTCTTCACTTTCTTTATCAAGACCAGTCGTTTGAATCGCGAAGTCTTTATATGTTTCCAAATTTTCGCTATACAATTTGTCTAAAACCTGGGCTTTTTCTAGTTCTTGCTGTGCTTTTAATGTAGCAGAAAAAGGGGAGATCTTCTCATTGACCATTCCATCAATTTGCAGTTTGAGCTGTCCAGCTTCTTCGTAACCCGGTCTATCTTTGAATTTATCAGAAAGTCTAACATCTTTACTAAACCATTCATGTGCAAGTTTAGGATCTTCATCCCAACTTTTAAATAATTGTGTGAGTTCTTCACTTTTTCCATCAAGATCGGTCAGTTGAATAGCAAAATCTTTATATTTTTTTAAATTTTCAATACATAGCTCATCCAAAATTCGATCTTTTTCCTGTTGATACAAAGATTTTAGTCTTTGATCGATGTCTGCGGCTTTAGCTTTCGCAGATTCCTCCATCTTTAATACGAACAAACTCGCCTCAATAAAAGGTGATTTTGTACAATGCGTGTATATTGTATCTGCAATGTCAGCTCCATCCATTTCTTCAAGTAGATGTTCGGAATAAAGAGTATGCAACTCCTGAAGAAGGGCTTTAGATTCTTTGCTAAGAGAGCCCTGCCATTCTCGAGCTTTTGCTGCCTCCTCAGAATCATCTCTCCTTGTGTTGAAGGTCCAATCGCTGGGAGAAGTAGCCTGTAAAATCCATTCTTCAGGATTTTTAGCAAACGCTTTTAATTTAGGATGATTGTCCAGCTTGCCAGCTAAATCTAGCTCTTTAAGCACCTGTATGGGCGTTTTCCCCAAAGATTTAGCCTCCATATTGTCACCAAAGCCATCGGATCCTAATAAAATTGTATCCCCATTCCTAAGTTCTTGGAAGATGGGAACAATTTTCTTTATACCAGCTCCAAAAGTCGGTCCTGGATCAGAATAAGGGCTCTCAAAATTTGTTGGAGTCAAGTCTTTTGCGGTGCCATCTTCTTTTTTAAGCATTACACGTGCATCACCAAGACCAAATCCGATTGCATATCTCTTTTCACCGGAAGGTATAATAATTGTGCATGCCATTGTGGAACCGACCATTTGTCCCTCACTCCTTGTGACAAGTTCTGCTCGAATGATAGCCTGAGTCAGGGCCTCACCAATATCTTCCGATGAAAGATTTCCATTTTTTTGAAGTTTGACTAATTGCGTCGTAAGGATTTGTCTAAACCGATTTGTTAATTCTAAAGACCCATCATGAGAGGACTTTTTATTTCCTGCAGCATCTGCTACAATAGCAATTGTCATATCCCCAATATTGTCTAAAGCAACCCAATCCGCGCAGTATTCTCCTTCAGGTAAATAGCCTTTTGCTTGAAGGATAGCCATCCCATTCATTTTATCATGCGTTAGAGCCTGAACAAATCTTTCATCTTTATTCGCTACAAAACCAGATTCCGATGCCTCGAGAGCATCGTCAAGTGTTGCTATGGACTTTCCTTGGCCAATTGAAAATTTGAATTGCAATCCTTGTCCTGACTCTGCTATTTTTTCTTTTAATTCTTTTGTAGCTTTTAGGAGGGATTCGTTATTTCTCCCATTCTGAGGAGATGGATATTTTTTTCCTTTTAAATCAAGCACAAAATCTTTCTGCAAAAATTCTAATTCTACTGTATCAACATCTACAAACTCAAGCTCATCCTCTTTGACGCTTTGTGGTTCCATAAGAGGAGGAATTACTTTCCAGCCTTCTTGATCCTTTCGTACCCACACTAATTTATCCTGATGTTTTGCAAGAACTATCCCTCTTGGTAGATCTGCAAGACGTGTAATATGTTCGACAATTTTTACATATTCTGCAGGATGATTGAATAACCGCAAACTTGGATCCAATTTTTCTATGATGGCTATCTTTCTACCTTGTAGATTGGCCATTTTCACTTTAGTGCGTTGTTCGAAAATCAAATTTTTAATAATTTTATTTGTTGTTGCTTTGTAAATTTTATCAAGAGTATCGCCATCTAATATTTTAAGTTTATTAGCTACTTTTTGATCATTAATCCATACTTGTTTAGTAATACCTAAAATAATACGGTTAACAGTTCTCCCTAGGAGATTGCCTCCTACACATGACTCAACTTGTTTTACTGTTAGCTCTTTATTTCCAAACATTATTTTGGGTGGATCAATCTTACTTGTCATAGCAGCACCTTTGTAAATTACACATTAGACATCTTTCGAAATTAAACTTTTGAGTGTATATTAGAGCCTCAAAATCAGGAGGCTACATGAAATTTGAGACAGTTAAAGAATTAGATGAAGAGAAATTTCGTCGTCTAACAGGAGTTAAACGA